>MVQZ01000239.1 GCA_002067565.1 Methanobacterium sp. PtaU1.Bin242
CCGCCATTAGAGGTGCCTAATTCGTGGTAAACTTCTTCTGGAGCGAGTTTATAGATCTTCATTTTACACTTGAAATATACCTCTCTCTGTCAGCTTTTGTAGTATTTTTATAGAGCTTATAAAATAAATAATGAATGATTATGAATAGGGTTAAAATCATTAAATAAGATTAAATAAATAAAAATAATGGTGTTCTCATGGAATGTGATGTTTTGATTATAGGTGCAGGGCCAGCTGGGCTTTTTGCAGCCAGTGAACTGGCAGGTCATTTCAAAGTTATGGTGGTTGATAAAGGAAGAGGCATGGATGAAAGGAGTTGTCTGGCACTTAAAAATGGGTCATGCCGAAAATGCACTCCTTGCAATATAACAGGAGGATTAGGGGGAGCAGGGGGTCTTTCTGATGGTAAGTTGAATCTTCGGCCAGATATAGGTGGTGATCTGGAAGAATTTGTAGATCATGAAGAAGCATGGAGCATCGTACACCAAGTCGATGAATTTTTCCTGAAGCATGGAGCAACAGAAGAACTATACTCTCCAGATGAAGATGAAATATCAAATATTTTAAGAAAATCAGCGGCTTCCGGAATAAAATTTATTCCCATAATACAAAGACACATGGGCTCTGATAAAACCCCAGCCATCATAGACTCCATAAAAACGGAACTGGAAAGGAACGGTGTTATATTTTTGTTAGAGACCGAGATCATTTATATAATTGCTGATGATATTGTTAAAGGTGCAATCGCCAGGGATCAGGAAAAAGATGAGTTTAAAATAAATTGTAAATACATCATCGCCGCCCCGGGAAGAGTAGGTGCCTACTGGTTATCTGATCAGATGAATAAGCTTAATATACCTGTTAAACATAATCCGGTGGATATTGGGGTGAGAGTGGAAGTTCCCCAGATAATAATGGATAAGATAACTCGAATAAACTGGGATCCTAAATTTCATATAATTACCAAAACCTATGATGATTTCATCAGAACATTCTGCGTATGTAATAAGGGATTTGTAGTGGAAGAGGTGTATGATGGTTTTATAGGGGTAAATGGTCATTCAATGCGTGATAAAGTCTCTGAAAATACTAATTTCGCATTTTTAGTCAGAGTGGAGCTTACAGAACCGGTTGAAAACACATCAGATTATGCTTTTTCCATAGCCACCATATCCAACACACTGGGAGGGGGAAAACCCCTCCTGCAACGATTGGGCGATCTCAAAAAAGGCAGAAGATCAACCTGGAGGAGATTAAACAAAAGCAACATACTGCCCACGTTTAGCAGTGTAACTCCTGGCGATATTGCCATGGCCTTACCCCATCGTCTGGTGGTGGATATTATAGAAGGTCTGGAAGTTCTGGATAAGGTTATACCAGGAATTGCATCAGATTCAACTCTTTTATATGCGCCTGAGATTAAATTATATGCCATGCGAGTGGAAGTAGATAAAGGGATGAAAACCACGATAGAAGGGCTTTATGCTGCTGGAGACGGGGCAGGAGTCTCCAGGGGAATTGTAGGGGCTGCTGCCACAGGTATTGTGGCGGCCAGGAGCATTTTAAAAAGAGAAACAGATGAGTTCTAATTATTGAGTTAAGAGAGGGGGAGGATGGAAAAACAAACCTTGAAATGTAAATATACCTTTCCCACCGACCCTGCTGATGTTTGAATACGATGATGAAAAATGCAGTTTTTATCTTTCTAATAAAGAAGAAGACAAATGCGAGGTGAAAGCAGATATAAACAGTCAGATTCAACTTGAACTGGAAAAAGTGCTTTTTAGAGGGATTTATGATATAATAATGGATAAGGATGTTTTGAGTGGGGTTTGATCCAAATAAGAACATATACAAAAAAAGAACATACGAAGAATGAATGGCGGTAATGAAGCTTAGAAGTTTCTTCATTTATCTAATAATTCTTTTACCATTTCTTTGTAATAATCTACTAATCTATAATTTTCCTTTTCCCATGGATTCGGTTTATCATATCTTATAATTTGTCTTAAATAGTCTCTTTCAGCAATACCAATTTCTTTGGAGATTGTAGTAACAATTATCCCTGCTTTACCATATTCTGATGTATCTCCTTGTTTAATTAATTCTTTTTTTATCATTTCCCTTGAAACTATTGAATTTTCTAAACATAAAGGAAGTAATATTTTTCTAATGCGTTTGGGTGTAATACGTTCTGTTTTAAGATAATCTCTAAGTAAATTTTCTAATTCATCATCTTTATAAGTTCCAGGTTCATCAGAAGGTGGTTTGACCTTAATAGACCTCTTAGGGTTTCTTTCTTTTTCTACATCTTCTGGAATTATCATGGTCCGTGCAAGAAGTTCTTCATTGGCGTTTGTTTTAATGTATTTTAATATTAATGCATTAATACCAACGCCATAGCTATTGGACAACCACTCTATCATTCTTTCCAATGAATCATCCACAGAAAAGCCTACAAGTAAAATTCTCTGAGTTCCATTGATTATTATATTTTCTAAATCAATATCACCAAAACTTTCACTTAAATAATCTTCTAATTCTTGTTCGGCATATAACTCGTTTTTGGTGTATTTTAGACATTCTTCATTAATTTTATCTAAATCCCATGATGCAACATCGGATGCATAATCTATGGCTTGGGATAATACTTCTCTTGGTAATTTATCTCTTTTTAATTCGATTACAATTAAATTTCCAGATTTATCTATACCTAGAAAGTCTAAAGGCCCGGATTTTGTTCGTACTTGTTCTCCAATTATCAATATGTCTTGACCTAAAATTGTTGAACTTTCTTTTATCCAATTTTCAAGATCTATTTCTAACTTACCATTTTCAGTCATGGTTTTGTTAATACGGTTTAATTTACCATCAACTATCTGCCAAACCCCTATTTCAGTTGCCATGTGTATCCCCCTATATTGTATCACCGGCAAATAATACTTATAACATCGCCATCTTCCAGTTCATAGTCACTGCTCACCCTTCTACAGCTTCGAGCATCCAGGGCGTGCATAAATCCTTCACCAATATCAGTATGCACCAGATAAGCTAAATCTCTTGGTTTAGAACCATTTGGAATTAGAATAGCATCGGGTAATACGTTTCCTTTCTGATCACATAATTTATGCTCATCCTCCACAGGGTAAACCGTGATCATATCCAGAATACCAAAGACAACCTTATTCAGGGCTTGCTGCACTCCGGTGTTTCCATATTTCTTTAGGACATTTTCTTTTATATAATTAAGAGCCTTCAGCTGGTTTTTATTCAATTCTCCTGGTTTTAATATTTCAAAATCAGAATCACCAGGGAAATAGTTGATCAGGCCGGCTTGAGATGCTCGAATCAGGGCTAATTCTGATTCAGCAGAGGCGGGTAATACGTTTTCATATTTTTCCTGCAGTCTTTTAACATTCGCTTCGGCAGTGGGCAGATCGGCTTTGTTGGCCACGATAAGCATGGGTTTGGCCCTTCGCAGCAGATGATCCAGGAATTCGATGATATCATCATCTTCCCATTTATCGATGTCTTTTTTAATTATCTTTTTAGATTCAATAACCTCTTCTAAGGATATTCCGGTGCCACTGAGCTGTTCGGCTATTACTTTGGCAAAGTCCAGTTTTTCAGATAGGGATTTTCTAACCAGGCGGTTCCAGTTCTTTTTTAATATCCCGAATAGCCACATGGTAATTTCATGTTCTAAAAACCCCACGTCATCCAGGGGGTCGTGAGATCCTGCTTCACAGGACCTTCCTTCTTCATCCGTAGATCCAGAGGCGTCAATGATATGAATAAAGGCTTTCGCCTGTCTCAGGTCATCTAAGAACTTGTTTCCCAGTCCACGGCCTTCATGGGCTCCGGGAACCAGTCCTGCTACATCAACCAGTTCTACAGGGATCAGTCGCTGGCCATCCTCACATTTGGAGGTTCGCGGGTGGCAGGTGATGTTTAACTCCTGACAGGGACATTTACTGATCACATGGCCCACGGCTTTGTTAGCGTCAATGGTGGTAAAGGGGTAGCTGGCAACTTCCGCCTGGGATAAGGTGGCGGAATTGAAAAATGATGATTTACCCACGTTGGGTTTTCCGGTTACAGCAATTTGAAGCATTTTATCACTTTAAAAATATTATTAATACATTTATTAAACTTTGTTCAATAAATAGATAGACATCAATTTAAATAATATATTACGAAAATTTATTCTGTTCAATTATTTAAAATTGAAAAATAAAGGGTTTTTAAAATGGCTAAGTTGTACGTGGTGGGAATTGGCCCGGGTTCACCGGAATATCTGACCTTTAAAGCAAAGAAAGTAGCTGATTCGGCGGATGTTCTGGTGGGAAATAAAAGGGCGCTGGACATCTTCCCGGAAAACGAGGGGGATAAATTAGAACTGGACGCTGGAAATATGGAATCCGCCCTGAAAGCGGCAGTGTCAAAAGTTCAGGATGGAAAATCAGTGGCGCTGCTTTCAACTGGTGATCCGGGATTTTCTGGAGTTTTAAAACCTATTTTAAAATTATCCGGTAAAATAGATGTGGAAGTCATTCCAGGAATTAGTTCTATACAGTTATGCTCCGCCAGATTACAGATACCCTGGGATGATGCTGATTTAGTAACCTTGCATGGTAAGGGTGTTTCAAATAATATACTGGATGTAATAGATAATGGAAAACCCACCATAATACTCCCCAACTTCAAAGTAAATGAAATAGCCCAATTTCTAATTGATAATGGTGTTGAACCCAAGAGAAAAGCAGCGGTTTGTGAGAAACTCAGCTATCCTGAAGAAAAAATAGTAGAAACATCTTTAAAACAGATTCTAGATGAAGATTTCAGTTATATGTGTGTGATGGTTTTATATTAGTCTTTAAGGGTATAATTCCTCATCTTCAGCTGTCCAAGGTGGAGAAACCATGCATAAAAACTTCAAATCAGAATCTCCAGTGTTTTCGATCCATTGTTCGGCATTGGGTGGGATGTAAATGGTTTGATTATTTCTTACTTCTGCAGATTCATTATCAATATGCATCCGGCCATGACCTTCTGTGATGTGATATATTTCCAGTGAAGATTTCATCCGATGGGGTAGGGAAGATTCTCCTGGCTTTAAAATGGCATTTGCAATGCTGAAATTCATTTTCAAATCCTCATCTTCTCGTTTGGGATGTAAAAGCTCACAGATAAGTGTTTCATCCATCGCCCGGAAATATTTGCAGTTTTTAGTAACCCA
>MVQZ01000240.1 GCA_002067565.1 Methanobacterium sp. PtaU1.Bin242
AAAAATAATTAATAAATTAAGGGAGGTATAAACAATGGGAAAAAATACAACAGCCATATTGTTAATAATTTTAGGTTTGATAGTTTTGGCACTCCCGCTTTTGGGATTGATCACCATTAGTGTCTTAACTGGTTTTGCAGTGGCAATACTGGGAATTGGACTGATAATATTTGGCTACAGAGATATGAAAACAAGTTCTGCCCTGGGAATTTTAGAGATTATACTGGGGATAATTGCCCTGATATTAGGTCTGGGATTCATAATCAACCCGGTTCTCTTCAGCTTCGTGGCAGGATTACTCATCTATATAGCTGGACTGTTCCTGGTAATTACCGGTCTTGTGGGAATATTTGCCATGAAAGGCGAAACCCGATGGAATGGAGTTATAACTCTGGTAATCGGACTTATATACCTTTTACTGGGATATTTAGTATCAAATCCTTTCTACCTGGGAATATTAATCGGAATATGGTTGCTCTTAGTGGGAATCATGGTTTTACTTCAGAAAGAGTAAAAAAATTTCTATTTTTTTTAAATTTTTTTATTTTTAACTATAATAATCAGCTTAAATGCTAAAAAGATGCCTTATGATTTATTTTTTTTAAGGTAATTAAATTAAAAATGAATTTAATAGTTAAAAAATAAAAATTGAGAGTTATAATTCAAATTATTATAAAGATTAAATCTTATTTGAGTTATTAATAATATTTATTATATTTCAGGATATGAAATAAATTATAAAAGAGAAAAATAATTTTTTTATTTTAATCTGCTGTAGATGGTTCCGCCTACTATGCTTAGTATACCCAGAATTGCTACGGTCAGTGGTTCTCCGGTGTTTTGCATTGGAATGGTGTTGGTGTTAATTGTAGATGAATCTGATGGTGTTGAATTTGATTCTGTTGAGCCTAATGCAACCATGAATGGGTAAGATTCCGAATTGACAATTATATCATTGGGATCTCCTATTCCTGAATATAAATCAGCGTTAACAGTTATATCTCCTGATGTTTTAACAATGGCAGGAAGCAGTAATTGTATTATGTCACCAGTTTTTAGATCATTACCTGTAGATGTTTCGATTTGCCATATCCAAGAGCCGGGATGTATTGTGTTATCATTGGATATATTTACTGAAGTCCATTTCTGTTGCGCATCATCCCACATTATAGCTTGATCTGTTTCTAATTGAAGACCATTATCTGGATCAATATTGAAAGCTACATATGGGTTACTTATTGTTCCTTCATTGGCAACTATAACTGTATTGATTACTACTTCTTGTCCATTTTGAGCAATTGTTATGGGATAACCCATATCATTAGTTACTGATAAATCAACGGTGGTATTTTCTGCAGTTACAGCTCCAGCAAAAAGAAAACCCACAGAAATAATTAAAAAGATTAATGTTGCTGGTTTTTTCATTATGTTCTCACCTCCTTTTTTTTGCTAATTATAATTAATGAATATCCAAACATTATAAATCCTGAGGATTCTTTAATAAATATTAAAGGTTTAATTTAATATAAATACGTTAATCGTTTAAATAAAAAAAGCATTAAAGGAGTACAAAAACATGGTATTTATTCTTAGAAGGTCCATATTTTTAACTTCTTCTTGTTTTTTATTTCAATCCCATAACTTAATAAAGGAATATATGTTGATATAAATAAATGAAAATTTAGTATTATAAATACTATATTTAAAATAAATGAGTATTATGTGTTATACTTCATTTTTGCATCTAGGAATTATAAGAACTTAAATTTTCAATCTAATCTAAAAATACTTCATTAATTCCTCGTATGGTTTGTAATAATTCCTTAAACTATAATGAGTATAGAAAGGTAATGAATTCAAAGTAATTGTATAATAAGAAGAGGTGGCCTGATGCATGAACTTTCCATGGCCGATGCCATAGTAAAAACAGTACTGGACGCTGCAGAGAAAAATCAAGCTGAAGAAATACTGGAAGTGACTATAGAAGTGGGTAAACTTACCATGCTCAACCCAGAACAGCTTAAATTTCTTTTAGATGTCTTAACAGAAGACACATTGCTTGAAAGTGCAGATATAATAATAGAAGAGATTCCAGTTGAAATAAAATGTAACTCCTGCAGTTATACAGGATCAACCAATTTGGATGATTCTGATCATTATCTATTAATAGTAAAATGTCCTGAATGTGGTGAAAGGGATTTGGAGGTAATTTCAGGACGAGAATGTAATGTGAAAAATATTAAAATAGAGAAGAGTGAATAAAGATTGATTTTAAATTTAAAATACAAAATAAGGATTTTATTTTAATATTAAATGGTAAAAAGTGGATATAAACAAAAAAAAGTGATTAATATGCATAAAATCGCGGAAGTGGAAATACAGCATGATATTATGGTGGCTAATAAGAAGTTAGCCCAGAGGAATCAAAGAATACTTGATAAATCAGGTGTTTTTTCAGTGGATGTCGTGGGAGCCATAGGTTCTGGGAAAACATCCCTTATAGAGGTTTTAATCCAGGAAATGAATTATAAAATAGGGGTTATAGCTGGTGATGTTATCAGTAAATTTGACGCCGGTCGATTCCAGAAATATAATGTACCTGTGGTGGGATTAAACACCGGTAAGGAATGTCATCTGGACGCCCATCTGGTGGAACATGCTTTAGAGGATCTGCCCCTGGATAGAATAGACATCCTTTTTATTGAAAATGTGGGTAACCTTATCTGCCCGGTGGACTTTGATTTAGGCAGTCACATGCGAATGGTGGTGATCAGTGTCAGTGAAGGAGATGATACCGTGGAAAAACACCCCCTTATCTTTAAAGATGCCGATCTGGTGGTAATAAACAAGATAGACATAGCTCAGGCAGTGGGAGCTGATGAGGAAAAGATGGTGAATGATGTGAAAATGCTCAATCCTGATGTAGAGGTTATAAAAAGTAGTCTTAAATTGGGAGAAGGTGTGGATAGTATAATTAAGGCTATTGAAAAATTCATGAATGAATAGATCATAAATTAAACATATTTAGATAAACTTGAAGCCTATCAGATCATGAATTAGACATACAGGCATTAGACTGATTATAAGGTCTATAAACCTATGAATAAGGGTATATAAACCTGTTGAAGGAGTTATTGAATTAAACGGGTGATGTATTGAAGGTATGGATTGATATTGTTAATGCACCTCACGTATGGTTTTTTAAAAACATCATAAAATATTTAGAAAAAGCAGGTGAGGAAGTGTTCATAACCGCCCGTAGATTTGGGGATGTTCACCAGCTTCTGGACCTATTTGAGATTCCTTACACCTCGGTAGGTAGGCATGGAGCCACTCTGGAACAAAAGCTTTTAAGAAGCACAGAAAGGGTTTACAATCTATCCAAAATAATAGAAGATGAAAAACCAGATGTGGCGGTATCCAAGCACTCTATTGAACTTCCCCGGGTGTCTTTTGGATTGAAGATACCCAGCGTCTATGTTCTGGATAACGAGCATGCCATAGCAGCCAACAGACTCACTTTACCCCTCTGCAATAAGATCATAGTTCCAGAGGCCATGAACGTGTGGGACGTGCTTAAAACTGGTGCGGATCCCAATGCTCTGGTAAGATACAACGGCACATCGGAGATCATCCACTTTGAGGACTTTCATTATAATCACCACATCTTCCAGGATCTAAATCTGGATTTAAAAAGGGAAAACACCATATTAATGAGGCCAGAACCATCACTTGCCTCCTATCTTGATGCGGACTGTAAAAAATCAGTTTTATCTCCTATTGTCGATATTTTAGGAGATTATGCAAATATACTGGTCATACCTCGCTTCAGGGAACAGGAAGAGATATTTAGAGA
>MVQZ01000241.1 GCA_002067565.1 Methanobacterium sp. PtaU1.Bin242
CCCACCTCTATAGCTAGAAAATTTATAACCCCCTTTTTATATTATTTTTCTTTTTAAAAAATAGGATAGTAATTGCAGACCTTAGACCAGAAATTTTTTAGGTGATATCCCCAATAATAAAATATCATAGCGAATTACGCCGGATACCATACGAAAAATTCAAAATAATAAAGGATTTAATTAATATATTAAATTAATCCTCAATACGGGGCGCTAAAAGAAACACTAGCTCTCCACCATTACTTAGCTCTGATTTAATTCTTACTGGCATCTCATCATCCATCTCCAAGGATATAATTTCAGATGCCTCGGCTTTCAGGATTTTGGATAATTTTTCCAGACTATAAACTGACATAACAGATTTTAAAACCCTTTCCCCATGGGAGTATTCCACTAAACCTCCAGTTTTATCCGCCCCTGGTTTTGTTTCGATGATTAACTTGTCCTTATTTATTATAAATTTAGCCGAATACCCGGCACTAGCATTTTCTAACGTTTCTATCTCATTTTTAAACAGTTTTAAAGGGATTTTAATCTTAACATATCCTTCATCATCAAAAACAGGCATTTCTGGGGATTCCAATTCCAACAAGGCAGAGGGTAATTTGAATATTCTTCTATCAATATTTTCAAATGAAATAATTAATTCCGGGTTATTATCATCTTTTTCCAGAACTATCTGGTCATCCTCTTGGGCCAGATTTATCAGGTCTTGGAACTTTTCAATATCCAGACCGAAGCGTTCTACATCCCCCTTTAATGTGAAATTGCTGAAAACCTTTTTTGGGGCTTTTAAATAGATGTAAGTTATATGCGAATCGTCCAGATCCTTTATTTCCAATCCTTCAGATGTTATCTCCATTGTCACATTTTCTGTCAAGCTATATAACATCTCCACAACACTTTTAAGCTTATCTGAATAATTTATAGCGATTTTAAACATTATTTACTCTCCTCATTATTATCAGTTTAAAGAGAAATATATAATCCTATAAGAATTATAACCATTAGTATATCTTAAACTTGTTTCTGAATATTGTAACCCTGCTTCCCTATCATTGAATTCTTCCAAGGTTAATAATTCACTTAAAATTAAATAAATTTAAATATTTGCCTATTTATTATATAAAATATGAAAACATTGATTGTATACTATTCCAGAAGTGGAAATACACGTGGCGCGACAAATTTGATTTCCAGCGACCTTGATTGTGATGTTGAGGAATTAATTGACACCAAAAGCCGATCCGGACCTTTAGGTTTTATACGCGCTGGACGCGATGCTACAGGCCGTAAATTAACTACTTTAGAAGCTATCAAAAATGATCCTGGCGAATATGACCTGGTAGTCATCGGAACACCCGTATGGGGTGGTAACATGACCCCTGCTGTTAGAACCTATATTACCGAAAACAGTGACAAATTCAAAAAAGTAGCCTTCTTCAGCACCGCCGGAAGCTCTGATTCTACAAAAATATTCAATGAAATGGAAGAAATAATTAAACAGGCTCCTATTGCCACCCTCAGTATAATCGGGAAAGAAGTAAAAAGCGGAGAATACAAGACAAAAATAGAAGAATTTACCAATGAAATAAAGGACTAATTCTGTTCCTAATTCCGTGAAATTTTCTCTAGTTAAGACTTACTTATTCACTATTTATAGTGGCCATGGTTTGTTCTGTGAGCTTATGTAGCTTAAATTCCATCATTAACCCAACCATCTCTTGAAATGTAATATCAAGATGATCTGCTATTTTCTGGATGCTATTAGTCAGTTCTGGGTCGTGTTCACCCAATATTGTTTTAAAATCATTTTCTTTATACATTTTTTATTCTCTCCAAATAAAGAGTTGAATTAGATTATATTAATTTTACCTTTTTCAATCTCATTGAATAAATCTTTAATGGCGAAGTTCTAGGAAGTATTGCCAAATATTATCAAGATCTTGATCAAATTTTGATCTGAACAGGATCCCACCCCCCCCTAAAACAAGCATCATACCCCAAGTCCGTACACCACCACTTGGCGGGATATTAAATTGATATGATCCAAGCTCTATTGATCTAATTCACAAAAAAGTGATTTTTACTTTTAAACCCCTAATAATCCCTCTCATAAACACTAACCGTCTCAATATTCTTTATTATATGATAACCAGGTATAGGTGGGCTGGTGGAATAGGCATCCACATAATAGTCCGCCTTTCCTGCTTTTAGATAATTGGAGAATGCCTCTGAATTAACATATAATCGTGGTACTCCGAATTTCACGTTCTTTTTTAGATACCAGGTGACTGCGGGGTCGTAGTTTGAGTAGATCACCTTATCCTGGTAGTGGGGGTCGTATTCTTTTAACCAGTCGCAGGTTAATCCTATATAGAATCCATAGCCTTCTTGGGTGACATGGCCTGCATATTCTGCTGTGGTATATGATAGGAGCAATAATCCGACTGTTAAGTACATGCCATATGTTTTCATGTGCTGGTTTTTGATTTTGTATTTGAATTTCTCGATAAATGTGCTTAAACCAAGAATTATGAAGTATGCCAGTGCAGGGGACATGGTTATAAAGTATCGGTCTTCTTTAAGGGGGATGATGCTGTGGAATATGAAAAATGCTATAAACCAGGATAGAAACAGGAAATCGATTCGAATATTTTTAACTGGAGTGTCTATGAAGAATCTATATCCTGCATATAAAAAACCTAGAAATATAAGCTCAGTTACCAGATAAGAACTGGTGAAGAAGCTCCAGATTCCTAAAAAAGTTAAAAGAATAATTATAGTTAGATGTAGAATGGTTTTGTTCCGGTGGGAAACCTTGAATTTTCCTATTTTAGCCTGATAAATTTGATATAAATATATTCCCAGTCCGATTGAAGCTATGATGGCTATAATATAGGATAAAATAGAGGGATATCCTCGATGAGGGCTCTGTATATATCCATATATTCCCTGGAGGGGACTTGTGGAGATATAGTTAAGTATGTTGTTTAGGAAGAATAATTTCACAGGATTGTAGCCCAGATCATTTACTGTTGCTCCCGAACCCAGCAAGGTGGATGTGAATATATTCAGAAATGGGTTCATATTTCCCAGTTTATTGTAGACATATACCAAAAAAGGCGATACTACGACCAACCCCGCCAGGAGTCCCATACCTATTCTTTTCATATTCTGGATGAGATCTTTATTTAGGAGCAGATAGAGGATGATAGGGAATATCAGAATAACTGAAGTGTATCTGGTGAGAAATGCCACCATAAAAAGAGGAAAAACCAGATATAGAAATTTTTTATCCTTTTTTACGCCTAATACCAGCATGTAAATAGTCCAGATTGAAAAGGAAACTCCTGGAACATCTATGCCACCAGAAACTGCCCAGGCAAATATCAGGGGGAACGATAAAAAAATCAAACAGCCTGTGAAGCTCTGTATTTCATTAAAGCGCTCCTTAAAAAGAAGGTAAAGTCCAATTATCCCAAAAACGAATATAAATCCATCCATTATGAATATAACATTCTCTGAAATGTATCCTGCTCTAAAAACTAGAGAGGTTAGAAGGGGCATTAGTGGTGACAAATAGATTACACTCATGTTTCCCACAGGTATGCCTGCGAAAATAAGGGCGTTGTTTAGATAAACAAAAACATCATAATAGGGAACCCCTATAAACATCTGTTTTTCTAACAGGTAGAAAGTTATAACTGTGGTGATAAATGTTAACATGAAAAATGGGTTTTTTAAGATTTTAGTTAACCTAAAGTCTTTTTTATCTGATTCCTTCAATAAACCACCCTGTTTGAAATAGTCATCAGAATCTCTAAAGAGAACTTCCAATTAGTTAAACCACTGTTTGAAATAGGATATAAAAGCTTTTTTAACAAAATAGTAGATAAAGTATAATTTAATATATTAAATATGAATAAACTATCAGTTAAAAATCTTTCGTGATAAATTGATCCAATTATATTGAAAATTCGTTTAATTATGATACATAGATTTAGATATAATGTGCCTATAATTAAAAATGTGTTAATATTAATAATAATACAAATTAAGTAGAATTTAAACAGGGAGGAGAGATAAGCTATGGGCGCCAAGATGTACCGTAAACAGTTATCTGAAATAGGCATTGAAGACATGGAAATAGATGTGTCATCTCTGGAGAAAGCCATGGAAACCATGCAAAATTTAGATGACATGGAAACGGTGCTTAAGAAGATCAGATTCAACGTCCACACTGATATAAGAAAAGTCAGGGTGGATTATATGAAGAAAATGCAAGAATTGGATGAACAATTAAATAAGCCCAAATTATTCGGCAGGAAACGATCTCCTGATGAAATCATCCGTAAGAAGAAATCTGTAATGAAAGAACGGAAAATAAAAATCAAATCTTATGAACTGATTGAAAACATGGTGGATAACTATATAAGTCAAATTGAAGAATCCCGGCTTTATATTAAAAATCATATCCAGAGAAAAGTGAAATAATTACAAGATCTACACATTAAAAATTTAAAGGCGTTTTTATGATAGAAGTCGAAGTTAAGGCCCATGTAACTAATTTTGAAGATGTTAAAGATAGATTATTAGAAATAGGTGCTCGTCAGAGGAAAACCGAACATCAGGAAGATATATATTTCAACGCTCCCCATCGCGATTTTGCCCGAACAGATGAAGCATTAAGAATAAGGAAAATACCTAAAAAAGAAGGGCATGAAATTATTCTAACCTATAAAGGGGCGAAAATGGATGATAAAAGCAAAACCCGTAAGGAAATAGAAGTTATTGTCGAAAATGTGGAAAACACAGCTTCAATCCTGGAAAATCTCGGCTTTAATCCGGTTAAAACCATAAAAAAGGACCGAATTATTTATCTACTTGATAAATTCATAATATCTCTGGATAAAGTCTATGAAGTAGGAAACTTCGTGGAGATAGAAAAAGATCTCCGAGAGGGAGAAGACTTTCAGGACTCCCTGGATGAAATATTTAAAATATATGAAAAACTGGGTATAACTGATGGATTTGAAAGAAGATCCTACCTGGAAATTTTAGAATTACAGAAAGCAATTTGAATAATTATTTCTTTTATAAATTCACTTATCAAAATTAATGAAATATCTAATTTAACAATGTTGAAGCCCTTACTTATTCATGTATAATAATAAGAAAAAATCTTATAAGGAATGAAAAATTTAAATGTTATCCTTATAAACAACAAAATTCACTTAAATTAAATAAAGACAAATTTATTCTATTTACAACCTCAAAAAATTAAAGGTGGAATTGATTTGGAGTATTATGTAAGCCCCTATAATAATTCTAAGGATTTAAAGTTCCCAGATAATATTACCATATATGATACCACATTAAGGGATGGTGAACAGACTCCCGGAGTATGTTTAAGAACCCCCGAGAAAGTGAAAATTGCAAAAAAACTGGATGAATTAAGAGTTCATCAGATAGAAGCAGGATTTCCGGTTGTATCTAACGAAGAGAAAAGATCTATCAAAGCTATTGTAAATGAGGATCTGGATGCTGATATACTGGTATTGTCCCGTGCCAAGAAGGAAGATATAGATACTGCCCTTGATTGTGATGTTGATGGAATAATCACCTTCATGGGAACCTCAGACCTCCATCTCAAACATAAATTAAAGATGACTCAGGAAGAAATTTTAAATATCTGCATGGGGTCAATTGAACATGCAAATGATCACGGGCTATTTGTGGCTTTCTCTGCTGAAGATGCCACCCGAACTGATCTGGGCTTTTTAAAGAAATTATATAAAAAGGCAGAAAATTATGGTGCTGATCGGGTGCATATCGCTGATACCGTTGGAGCTATCAGTCCTCAGGGAATGGATTATCTTGTAAGGGAACTTAGATCCTATTTAAAGACCGAAATTGCCTTACATTGCCATAATGATTTTGGAATGGCCTTAACAAACTCAATTTCCGGGCTTTTAGCTGGAGCTAACGCTGTTTCAACCACAGTAAATGGTATAGGTGAGCGTGCCGGTAACACTTCACTGGAAGAGATAGTAATGACTCTTAAAATAATTTATGGGGTGGATTTAGGTTTTAATATCGGTGTTTTCTATGAACTCTCCAAACTGGTTGAAAAGTTAACCAACATGAAAATCCCGGAAAACAAGCCAATTGTGGGTAGAAACGTTTTTCGGCATGAATCCGGCATACATGTAGATGCTGTTTTAGAAGAACCCTTAACCTATGAACCATTTTTACCAGAGTTAATAG
>MVQZ01000242.1 GCA_002067565.1 Methanobacterium sp. PtaU1.Bin242
CTGCAGAACATCTTTATCACAAAGGAGATCTGGCGGGGGTGGCAGGTCTATCCTATGCGGGCATTTGAATCAGCTGTTATATCCCTCACCGGAAAAATTAATGGAAAAGATTATCCCAGCCATCAGCTAAGAAAGAAAAGGGCCAAAGAATTGATAGATAAGTATCAACATCAAATGGATTTGCTGTGGGAGATAAGAAATATTGATTTTTATGGTAATATAAAAATAGGCTCCCAAAAAAGAGAAATTTCAAAAAAGGAAGTAGAAGAGGCTTTAAAAAGTGTAAAGAAAATAATAGTGGAGATCGAGAAAATAATAAGTGAACAATGATTTCATATCCAGTAATTATTAATTATTCTGAATTTAAAAGGGGAACATTTGATGATTGATTATTTAAATAGCATATAAAACCAAAAATTATTGACTTGGGGCAGATATCCTGGATAAAACACTCTCCCAGAAAATGCAGGAAATGGCCAAATTCAGGAATGTACTGGTTCACCGTTACATAAGATATGTAATATCAAGTCTGGGGCCTATAGCATTGATTCTGCAATGGATTATAAAAGGGAATCATTTGCTGTTTGATAGGGGGATGTGATAACTATCTTTTTTTAGAATAAAACTAATTATTTATATTTAGTTCTAAATGTAATAAATAATATTTTAAGCAGATGTCTCGGGGATATTATCTAATGGATAAAGAGAGAATATATATTAAGTTAGATGAGATAGACCAGTACCTTCAGGAGATACAAGAAATTATGCCTTCTTCATCTGAAGAGTATTCTCCGAACTTGATGAGGAGGAGGGCATTGGAAAGATTGATTCAAATAACCATAGAAGCGGTTATGGATGTCTCTGCCATGCTTGTAAAGGAGATGAGACTGGGTTTACCCTACAGGGAGGAAGATTTCCTTGATAAAATCAGTGGAACGGTTTTAAATCCAGATCTGGTCATGAAACTCAGGAAGATGAGGGGGTTTCGGAATATACTGGTACATGGATACTCTCAAATAGATGATAAACGGGTTTATGAAATTCTTAACAGTGATCTGGAAGATGTGATTGAATTTAGGGAAGCTGTTGTTGATTTTATCAGGGAGAAATAAGGAATGATTGATGAAGAGAAAGTTCAGACCATCCTGAGCATACTTCAGGAGAAGATGGAAGAGGATCCGGATATACTGGCCATAATACTCTACGGTAGTTATGCTAGAGGGGAGGAAGCAGGGGATGTGGATTTATGTCTGATTTTATTTCCTGATAAAGCTGATGAAGGATTTGATAAACGGATCGAGTATTCTTACTATGATATGATTGATGTTCAGGTTTATCAGGATCTGCCCCTTTACATCAGGCCTCGTATTATCCGGGAAGGTAAGTTATTACATGTGAAGGATGAAGATCAACTTTATGATATTGCAATTGAAACTGCTCGGGAATACGAGCTTTACCGTCCTAAATATGAGCTGTATCTTGATTCTGTAGCAAATTTATGACAAAATTAATTATATCATTTATCTATTCTCTACAATCATACCTAAATAAAGAATTCTCCCATCATTGGGGAAAAAATTATCTGATCCCTTTTTTATATTTATTTATAAGATGAATTTCCAGAACACCAGAATTAAAGTATTGATGATAGTTTTATTTTTAGCTATTGCTCTGGCTTTCACCTATCTTTTTCATTATGTTTTTCGTGAAGGGGTGATTTTCACCCACTTTTTTTATGTTCCTATTATTCTGGCTACATTATGGTGGGGGCGTAGGGGTTTAATTGTACCCATCGGACTTTCGTTAATGTTTATTTCAAGTCATTACTTATCAGGACTTACATCCCCTATCTATGAGGATTTGCTGCGTTCCTTAATGTTCCTGGCCATTGGAGTGGTGGTTGCGGTTTTAAGTGAGGAGATCATGGCCAGTCATGAGAAAATACATGCCAGTGAGGAGAAGTTCCGGTCTGTGGCGGAGACAGCGGTGGATGGTATAGTCACCACCGACGTCAGGGGAAGGATAATTTTATTCAATCACAGCCTCCTGGATATTTTCGGCTATTCCAGTGATGAACTAAATGGAAAGCCAGTGACCATGCTCCTACCGGAACGTTTCCAGAATAATTTAATGCATATCCTGAACAGGGTGCAGTCATCTGGCAACCACCGTCTGATGGGCCAGACAATAGAGTATGTGGGTTTGAGAAAGGATGGTAGTGAATTTCCCCTGGAAGCATCCCTATCCACCTGGAGATCCAATGGAGAATCCTTCTTCACCGGCATAATCCGGGATGTGACCGAGAGAAAGATAGCTGAAGAAAGGAAAAATCAGCTTGCATCTATTGTTGAATCATCGGATGATGCTATAGTCAGCAAGAGCCTGGATGGAATTATAAAAAGCTGGAATCATGGGGCGGAGGAAATATATGGATATGGTGAAGAGGAGGTTCTGGGAAAATCCATCTCCATTTTAATACCCCCTGATTGTCCTGATGAACTATATAGATTTCTGGATAAAATATCTAAAGGTGAACATGTAAAGCATTATGAAACCAAACGTATGCGTAAGGATGGTAGGATAATTGACATATCACTTACTATCTCCCCCACGTTGAATGCTGATGGGGATGTTATAGGAGCCTCCACCATAGCCCGGGACATCACCCAGAAAAAGATAACAGAAGAGGCCTTAAAAAAATCATTAAAGGATAAGGAAATGCTTATCAAGGAGATTCATCACCGGGTTAAAAATAATCTGATGATCATAACCAGCCTACTCAGCCTCCAGTCACAGTACATCAATGACCAGGAATCCCGCACTATCTTCCAGGAAAGTGAAAACAGAGCCCGGAGCATGGCCATGATCCATGAAAAGCTCTACCAGTCCGGGGAAGGCAAGACCATTAATTTCACCGAGTACATCCGCTCCCTGGGCATGGAACTGTACCGGACCTATGCTCTCAACCCTTCACTGATCAAATTAGAGATGGAACTGGATGATGCCTGGCTGGATGTGGACACCGCCATTCCCATGGGACTGATATTCAATGAACTAATAACCAACTGTCTTAAACATGCATTTCCAGATGAGCGAACTGGAAAAATATGGATAAATTTCAAAAAGACAGATGAGGGATATGTTCTGATGGTGGCTGATGATGGGGTGGGATTACCTGAAGACTTTGATCTGGAAAGATCTGATTCCTTCGGACTTAAACTGGTGAACATATTAACCAAACAGGTTGAAGGTCAGCTTCAGCTGGACACCAGTAAAGGAACCAGCTTCACCATAAACTTTAGTGAACAGGAAAAAGAATAACCAGATTTAAATTTGTTTAAAAAAAAATATTTTAACATTAAACAGCTTCATAATATTATGATTGAATTTCATATAACCTTCTGAATCTCCCTTTCTCTTTTTTAATAAGGAAATCCCATGTTCCGGCTTCCATCACCATACCATCCTCCATGAGATATATATAATCCGCACTGCGAATGGTTGATAAACGATGGGCAATCATCAGGATGGTCACATCACCATGCAAATTTTCGATAGCATTTAAAATCCGCGTCTCATTTTCTGAATCCAGATTGCTGGTGGCTTCATCCAGGATTAAAAGAGAGGGCTTCCTTAAAAGAGCCCTGGCCAGGGCCAGACGCTGTCTCTCCCCGCCGGAAAGGTGAACACCCCTATCACCAATTGGTGTATCCATGCCATCAGGGAGTTTGGACACAAACTGGTGGGCAGCGGCCATTTCCAGAGCATCTGTTAAATCCTCCTCATCAGCCTCAGATCTGGCTATTAGAAGGTTAAAACGTATTGATTCATTGAAAAGGAATGTGTCCTGGGCTACATATCCTATCTTATTCTTCCAGGAAAGATCAGATTCCAGGGGTACTCCATCTACTGTTATATTTCCTTCATCTGGTTTTATAAGGCCCATCACCAAGTCAGCTATGGTGCTTTTCCCAGCACCAGATAATCCCACAATAGCTGTAATCTTGCCTGCAGGAATCCTAAGGTTCAACTTCTTTATGCTAAAATGATGTTCATCTCTGTAAGTAAATGAAACATTCCCCAGAGAAAGTTCTTTTTTAAGTTCAACATGCATATCTTTCCTTTGAACTTCTTGATGTTCACTGTTCTTTTGACATTCCTGTTCCATCTCCAGAACACTGGAGAAAGCCGGGAGCATGGTTATGAAGTACTGGTAACTGTTCTGGATGGATGAAAACTGGGGTATCATCCTGACAAAAATGTAAATAAGGAGTAACAGTGTAGCGGTGGGGATTTTAATGATCTGGATTAGAACCAGTACCATAATAGCCAGAACAACTACGGTTCCTATGTCAAAGAGTAGTTTAACATCAGCATAGCTCCGGATGGCGTTAAGATATCTTGAAGCCACCTGATCCGTCTGCTTAGAGAAGAGTTGAACATTCTCCTCCTCCATGTCAAAACTTTTAATGGTCTTCATACCATCCAAGTGCTGGATGATAGAGGAGTAAAGATCCCGGGTGGTGGTGGTAATTTCCTCTCCACTATATCTGGATTTTCTCACCTTACTCCGCAAGAGGAGCAGGATTACCACACCCACCATGAAAATTATCCCGGAGATGATTCCGGCCAGTTTAAGGGCGAAGATAATATACACTGCAAGAATCATGATACTGGCAATTAAGTTCAAAAACATGTAGGTACCGGTGCTGATCCGTTCGATTTCATTGGTCAGTGCATGGGTAAAGTCTGATGATCTGACTCGTATAAAGAATAACCAGCTGGAATTGGTAATAGCCCTGTAAAGCCTTTTTCTTAGATGTGCGGCGAATTTATACTGGATTTCATGGCCAGTCAGGGTCTGCCATCGGGACAAAATAGCACTGATACTTATGATCACCACATACAAACCCAGAACAAGAACCAATGTGGGTTGTATTCCCAGGGTATTAAAGAAGGCCAGGACCAGCTCATTGATCTGGCCAAGAGACCCCTGCCCCACATCCAAGCCCACCAGCTGCAAGAGAGGGACCAGAATAACCAGACTAACCGCTTCACTGAAGCTCATCAGAACCATCAGCGACAGGGCAAAAGCTATTTTAAGAGGCATTAACTGGGTCAGGTTTTTGATGAACTGCCCCATAATGCTTTTCTGGAAATTAGCAGTGAAATTTCTAACCATTAATCGATATTCTAACCCTCTTATATTATTAAAATTTCGATAAAAAAAATCTACAAAAAAATCTGGAATTCATTTAAATGTGTTTTAGAATATTTTAATAGTAAATAATGGGATGAATTTTAATTAAAAAGTAAAAATATACTAAATAAAGAAACATATTAACTAATCATATAAGGAATTTCAGGTGATTTAAGTGAGTTTGGAAGTTAAAAAAACAGATCCCTAATTGTAAATCAGACTTAGAATAGATCGGTGAAATGAGATAGTATCTGGACCTGAAAATGGAGTTTTTTTTAATTTAATAATCTTAATAGTGAGGTTTTTAAATGAAAACAGCTTTTACTGCAATATTTGAAAAAATAAATAATTGCTACATAGGATATGTGGAAGAATTACCTGGTGTTAATACCCAGGGTAAAACACTAGAGGAAACACGTGAAAACCTCTGCGAAGCCATTGAACTTATTTTAATATCCAATAGGGAAATAACTGAAAAAGGATTGTAAAAATTTGGAAGTCCCTTTATATTAAATTTCTAATTCTAATCCCTTTAAATATCCATATGGTAGATTTATTTGAAAAAATAAAGCTTGGTATAATTTGGTGACTCTTTTTAATTATAATTCCAGACCATTAAAAAACCGGACTGTTTCCTCCAGTTCATCCTCGAAATCACTAGCCGGACGAAATCCGAAGGATTCTGCCTTGGAGATATCAGCCAAAGAATGTTTAATATCCCCTGGTCTTGGATCAACATACACTGGTTCAACCTCTTTCCCTATTATTTCACCCAGCATCATAGCCAGGTTGTTGAGTATTATTCTCCTGCCGCAGGCCACATTGAACACACCGGTTTCTTTTGATTCTGCTGCCAGCAGATTAGCCTCCACCACATTACTGACATAGGTGAAATCCCGGCTCTGCTTTCCATCCCCAAAAATCACCGGTGGCTGGTCATGGATGATGGATGTTATGAATTTGGGAATCACCGCAGCGTACTGGGAGTTAGGGTCCTGACGAGGGCCAAAAACATTAAAATATCTTAAACAGACCGTGGGCAGATCATAGATATCGGTAAAATTCTGGCAGTACAGCTCCCCGGTGGCTTTGGTAACTGCATAGGGCGATTGTGGATTTAAGGGCATGGTCTCCACCTTGGGAAGGGTGGGCGTATCCCCATAAACCGAGGAGGACGAGGCGAAGGTGACCTTTAAAACTTCACTGTCACGGGCGGCCAGTAAAACCTTCAAGGTCCCGGTGATATTGGCTTCATTTGAGGCGAGAGGGTCTTTGATACTGCGGGGCACGCTGGGAAGAGCGGCCTGGTGCAAGACATAGTCACAACCTTCAAAGACCTCTACCAGGTCTATTTCAGTTATATCTCCCATAACCACTTCAATATTATCCAGATTCAGATGATCAATATTCTCTATTTTCCCGGTGGATTGATTATCCACCACAATCACCTGGTTATCAGTGCATAATCTCTCTACAATATGGGATCCTATAAATCCCAGACCACCGGTTACTGCTACCTTTTTGTTTTTGATTATCTCATCTCCCTTTATCTATTGATTATTTTTAGCATATTTTGAAAGATAAATTTTTAGATTCACTTAAGTTCAGTAAACAAAGTATCTATATTATTTTATCAAAAACAAAAATTATTATGAAATTCTGTTTAAATAAACTATGAATTAATCTTTATCCTCATGTTCCTCTTTATTTTGATTCTTTTTCAAACGAGAAATCATATAAACCACCACAGCAACTATTAATGCAACCATGCTGATTGTAAAGTCATCAGTAGCCACCAGGCCCAGCTGCCACTGGCCCCAGTATAATGGGTAAAAGAGGTATATGCCTCCGCTGACATTCCTTAAAAGTAAGTCCAGGCCGTAGTGGGTGATCACTCCCAGTGATAGAAACAGAAAAGCGGTTTTTCTCTCTTTAAAAAAGAGAGATAATATCCCTGCTATTATAAAAGAGCCGATGGGCAGGTGTATGGGTGCTATGAAGTCCCACACTCCGATTCCCAAGTATTCGGTGATTATACCTACCTTTATAAAGTCGGGTATAACCGAACCCACCATGGCCAGAACTGTGTTACCAGTGTTAAATTCCTTATACTTAAAGCCCAGAAGGGTGCATAGGATATAGGCCACGGCTATGTGGGTGATCCAGTCTGGCATCCTACTTCCTCCTTATAAATAGCCAGTTTTTACGGTCAAATTTCCAGTATCTGCTGAAGATGAAGACTAAAAAGAAGAAGGCCAGGAAGGATCTTAAAAGAAGGAACTGGTAGCTCCATCTGGGTGTGACCAGCAACTTCGTACTGGTCACCTGATAATCAGGACCTAAAACTCCCAGAACACTGGCTTTATCCCCTACAGATACACTGGTTGGGGATATTATTTTAAATTTAATGAATCTATCCTGATAACTGTCTTCCAGATAGAAGCCTCCATCGAAGGTCCCGGTAACTGTACCGGATACTGAAACCAGCTGTCCTTCATCATAATTGACCAGGATGGTTCCCAGGGAGGGGTATTCCTGATGTTGTTCGTAATTTTCATAGTAATAAGCACATAATGATACAAGAAGTATAACCAGCACCAGCAGGAGGAAAATTCTATTCCGGGTAATCTTTTGCAGGTAAAATATCCTGTCAGATGTTTTTCTTTTCATTTTTGTATGAATTCCTCTTTGAAGGTTCTAATTCTACCTATTTTTCTTGCTAATATAATTGTTTATATATGAATAATAAAAGTTCCTTCTTATTTTAATCTATAAAAATTCCTTTAAAAAATTTTTGTTATATTAATAAAACAAAATTGTTTATTTAAAATATGGTTGATAAAAAAAATCTTTTAAATTTTTATTATTTTCAATTTATTTAATTACAGCTTGATAAAAGTTTATATTATTATATTCTGGCTATTTAAGAGTTATATCTCTTTTAATTTTAAGATAGATTATGATGTAATTGGATTTAATATAATTTTATACTAAAATTTTATACATTAAGATGTTTATAATAGTATTATGATGCATTTAACTGCAAATAAGTGAATTTAAGAGATATACTTTTTTCTTGAAAACTGTAAAAGGAGGTGAAAATAGGAATGATTTCAATAAAACAAAGACTTTTAATTCTCTCCCTTTTAGTACTCGGTTTAGTTTTATTCACCTCATCTTCAATCGGTGCTGTAAATGCAGCGGATAATCTAACTGTATTATCAACATCAAACACAGAAAACCCTTTAAATACAGTAATATCTGATGTTAATGCAACAGATTCGATAAATGAAACTGATCAATCCACAAATCCCGATACCATAATATCAGGTAAGGTGGACCAATGTGGAAGTGATGATCCCTTCCCTGGGGTTACCATCACAGTATCAACACTGGATGGTACGACTCTAGCCTCTGCCCTTACAGATGCCAGTGGATTATACCAGACTGCATTTAAAAGTGACCAGAAAACATTTAATATCACCGCCAGTTACCCTGGTCATATAACTGCCATTCAACAGGTTACAG
>MVQZ01000243.1 GCA_002067565.1 Methanobacterium sp. PtaU1.Bin242
TTCCTCTTTCTTTTGGGTTTATTGTAAGGGGTTTCTTCCATGTTTATACCTGTATCTTCTTTCATAAATTTCCCTATCAACTGTTTTAAGCTATCAACTTTTCTTAAGATGGACTATACAGGGTTATGGTATATTTGTGTCGGCTGGTACTTAAATTCAACATTGGTCCGCCTATATAATCTGTTTTAAAACCGCTGCCGGTTAATGAGTTATTAATACTGGTTAATATCTTCTCTTGCACTGAAGTTACCGGCCCAGAGAAGCTTACATTAATATTATAATTTCCAGTGTCATTAATTTCATTCATATTGACACTAGTTACTCTAACCGGTTGCATGCTTCTATTTAACAGAGACAATTCTGTAGTACCATTTTCTGCCCCGATTCTTACTGCTGAAGCTACCGAATTTAATTCATTATTGTTCATTACAACTGAACCAAATACAATAACCACCAGCATCACTATTGCTGCTAGAAGAATGTATTCTACAGAAATTTGTCCTCTTTGATCCATCCTACATCATTCATCCCTTTGTATATTCTAGTCTATATCTTTTTTGCTTAAAATCCAGGAAATTCATATAAATAGGATAATAAGTATTACAATTTCTCAAAATGTATATATATTATTATAAACCAAAATAGATTATATTACTAAATGTTTTAGAAAATAAACGGGTTTGTATTGGAAACTTAGTATAATTTACGCTTCAAAAATTGAGGGAATTAAAAAATATCATCCTGGAGGCTAAATATGGGATTTTTGGATGATGATTCAAAGGGGTTTGTAATTTCTTTAGATCTTCTAATTGCAATCATACCACTTACCATCATGATCGGTATGGTAAGCGCAGATATGGGAAATATAATGTTCCAGATAGAAGATACTGTCTTTAGAGGCTCTATGGATCGAGTTGCAGCAGATACTATGAATACTTTACTTGAAACATCTGGAACCCCCTCTAACTGGGAGCGAACTGGAAATTTAAGTTTGGTAGGGTTAGCAAAATATGATCAAAGTAAAGGAAAACCCAGTGAGGGAACAATTTCTCCTACTAAGCTCGCTTTTGTCGTGGAAAACCCCACTTCGGTACAGAATATCATAGGAGATGAATATGGGTTTTACATGACTGTTAATACTTTAGACACTAATACCTCTATGGGCAGTATTGGAACCTATAACGCATCTGTTAATGACATCGTAAGGGTCGATAAAGTTGTTCTCTGCTCCAGACTGGAAACAGTTTCCTCCTTAATGGGAGAAATTAGATACACCGGACAAAGCAGGAATTATATTGCCCCAGAATTTCAAACGAGCGAACGTTATAACCAAACTTATAACTATTGGATTATATTTTTAAATAACACTGGATTTACCTCTGCTACAGTTACAATCAACGGTAATGTAATAAATTTGGATAGTTCGAATATAAATAATGCTTATCTGATAAATTCAACATATTTAAATACGAATACTTCAGATAATATGCAATTTTTAAACAATACAGTTACTTTAAACGCTACTGGTGGCTTTGGTAGTTCAATGAATTTCTTTATTGTTCAAGCGCCTAAAAACATAAAATCAGATGGTATTAACTACGATACTGTAAATCCAAAAGAATGTTTATTTGTATTATATCTATGGCCAAAGTGATTATATGGATGATAAAGGGTTTATATTCACAGCAGACGCTGTTTTAGGATTAATAATAGTTTTTTTACTTACTGCTTCCATTGTAACCTATGCAATGCTCCCCATATACGAGGGGCAGGATCACCAACACCTAGAAGCTCTGGCAGATAGCATCCTGGAAACTATGGAAGCATCCGGTACTTTAAGGTCAGCTACTGTTGATTATTACAGTAATAACCCAGATCAAGCAGAATCTGACCTACGGACTTCTCTTAATATGTTAGTACCCTATGGTATTGGTTATAAGCTTACAGTGGGAGATAATCCTCCTGTTACCGATGACCGTGGTTTAGCCACAGCTACAGATGTGGTGACCAAGGTTAAAGTTATATCCGGACCCGAGGAAGGATGGATGGGAAGGGCGTATTATAAAATTGAAAACGTGAGCTTTACCACTGTGAATCAGAATACTACAACCACTGTGTGGAATTTCCATAACTATTTAACCAATTTCCAGCCGTGGAATGGCGGTCTTGATGACTATACCTACTGGGGAATAACAAGCAATTACCAGAATCCCCAGAATATCGAATTTAGTGTACCAACTACCGGAACAATTAATAATGTTATGGTCTTATTTGGATCCACCTATGATAGTAGTTCAGGCACTGCTAGGGCTACAAATACAAGCTTCTTCTTAAATGGCGTTTTAAGAGAAAATATAGATCCGAACGAATTTTTATATCTTTTCACCAATAATAATAGAAGATTTTATAACAATAAATCAGTCATAAATCCTAACTATTTCAATCCTGGTCTTAACAACTTCTATCTGCGGTTTAATTCGGCCTCATCAAACAACAACATGCCCTGGTATAGTATCATAGCCAATTACACAACAACATTGAATGTTGCCGAAGGAATACTGTTTAACGATTCAAGATTTGATGATAGAGCTGGAGTGGGAAGGCCTCAGGGCAGTACTAGTTTAAGATTTGATCTGGATACAGGGACTACGTCAAATACTCCCGGACGTACTATTAACTGGAATACACAAGGAACAAGTGATTTTGATGTAAGTACTCCTTTTTCATTGACAAATATACCCGGTAAAGGTGGTGACCCAGGATCAGCGGTTGCATCGACAACCAATATTTATGTTCCCCCAGGCACCAGGCTTTTTGATGCATACGTCGTGGTGAATGCCTACGGTGCAGTTGACGGCGCCATAGTACAGGTCAAGCCTGAAGGAGGTACCTGGCAAACAATTTTCACCTCATTTGGAGGTTACACCGGTAGATCCGATGGAGGTTACGGTAATCTTCCTGGAATTATCAGTCTACATGATAGCAATGATATCAGCAAAGATTACCTCAGAGCCGGTAACAATCAAGTCAGGATAATCGTTTGGGATGATGTTCCTGGTGGTGATTACGATTTAGTAGGTCTGGAAAACTGTTATGCCAGTATCACTTACAGTAGTCTTCCTATTAAATGGGATACTACTACTTTCGATAGTTATCAATCCACTGGTGATACCTACACTCAAACTAAACCATTCACTATCGAATCCGGCGCCGAGAATGTCTATCTATTCATGGGTGTTGGGTTGGATACGCGTAGTGTTCGAGTTAGAGTAAATAACTCTGAAATCTATAATGGACCCCCCCAATACGCCTTAAACTTAGAAGAATATGATACAAATGACATATTCAGTACCGTGGTGAATGGTAAACGAGTTTTGAAGCGAGGAGATTACAACCTTGAAGTTAGGGTAACTCCTTCAAGAGCATTTGAATCTGGTGATTTCGGTGGCACTAGAACTAGTTCTCCTAGTTATACAAGTTATGCCAATCCGGAGATTTTTTCAGGTACCCGTATCGGTGTTTTATACCCCCAATTCCTGGCGAATATGTGGTCAGTATCCTTTGCATCTGATCCTGATGTTGCTAAAGCGGATGCCAGAGAAAGATTAATTCAAAATGTAACGGCTCAAGGGTTTACAGTGGATGAGTCTTTAATTAAATTAGAAGCCCTTTATTCCGGAGATGTACCTAACGCCGTCCCAGTTAGATTGGAACTGTGGAAAAAATAAAAAGATGATAAAAATGGACGATAAAGGATATGCATTCGCACCAATGGCATTTTTGCTCATGGTACCTGTTGTTGTACTGGCAGTCTCTTTTAATGGGGTTATTGGTGAGCTTAACAGCATCTCATCGATTGCGGTTGGAGGAGATGTGACAGCTACTATTGCTCATAATATTGTAACCGCCGTAGAACAAGATACAGCTGATGCAGGAAGATATTCAGCTATGATGGCTGTACAAACTATTATAAATAAGACTAATATTTATGATAATCATCCATTCTTTGGTAAAACAGGTAGTAATAGTACAGGAGATAACAGTAAGGCATTTATAGTAAAGAGTACAGTGGATATGCTTAATAAAAATATCACAGAAACATGTAGAGTATTAGAACAGCAAACTGGAAGAGATATTTATATAAATAATCTCTATGTAGATCCTACTAGTACTGACACCCTTAATATTTTTGAACCAAATGATTTAGAACTTTACCAGAAGGATCCCTTCGGATTTTATATTAAGGTTAAGAGTATACCCATTAAAGTAGTACAAAGAGATGCTTCTCAAAATAACAATCAGTCCGTACAATTTGACACACCAGTAAGGGATGTTTATGTTTCCATTGAACAACTGGAGGACCCTTGGATCTGGGTGATGACTAAACACAGGAATAGTTCAGTAATATATCGATACCCATACTATACCTCCTCCGGTGCAATATCCGATGGAACAGGTGGTGACTACCACTTTGCTGATAATGTAGCTCCAGGCAGGTTGAACTATCTCTGGGAATGCTTCTTAGGAGCTAATGTAACTGTTATGGGTCCTCGTCCTTATTACTTCTCAGACATCTATGGCCTTTCTTTCTTTGATAGACTGGAAAACAGAACCCCTGAGACATCAGGAAGTCCTCCAGAAGCTAGGATGAGCACTTTTATCATTTATGATGTTTTAGAGGAAGATCATGGACTTCGTCCTACTTCTATGCTTGATCATGAATACTTTGAAGGTGTTGAAGGTTCTGTTATAACCGCCCAAGGAGTGACGGTTAAAACACCTTCCGGAGTTGAGTTCCTTATTTCGCCAACTTACAGAGGTTATCTTGATTTACAACCTACTTATTAGGTGATCCGATTGTTAGATGAAAAAGGTTTTGGTAGTGCTGAGTTCATATTTGTATCCCTAATTGCACTGCTTTTAATAGCAGGTCTTTCTACTCTTGTAAGTAATGAAATTAACCAGACAAAAACAGGGGATATTGCTCAAACCAGAATAACTGGAGAAAAAATTGCCGAGATAATTAACACTGTTTATATAAAGGGAATAGGCTACACAATTACCTTACCGGTTCCCACAAATACGACTGTTTACGTTGATGATCCTGAAGGCTTTTTAACCATTTATTCTAGTAGTAACGGTGCAAATATTAGTATAAAAGTTATACCCAAGAACATAGAAAAAACAACTCTAGATGGCGATCAAACATATAACGTAACCCACAATACAGATGGCAGCATAACATTTAATCAACTGTGAATAGTGATTCCTATGAATTTACCTGAAGATTGGGAGAAAAAAGCTCTGATAGTTATAGGGGCTGTTTTTATTCTAACTGTAATTTACGCCTTCAACCCATTCCTGGGTACTTCCACCAACAACACCACCATGGAACAATCACCATCTGAACCTACCATCATCCCCTTCCCTGAAAATGAAAGGAAAAATGACACAAACAACTCCACTAACCAAACTAAGATAAACGAAGAAGATGCAAAAAGAATCGCATCTGAAGCAAATCCTGGTTACACTGTGGGGACGCCTATGCAGGGAAGTATAAACGTAAACAGCACCAACTATTTTGTTTGGATCGTGCCATTAACCAAAGAGAATACAGCGTCCAAAACCATATATATAGATGCCGACACAGGAAATATAGTAATGGAATCTTAAATGGTTAGGGTCTTCAAAAACTTTTATAAGTTCTAAAACTCTTAAATAACTGATTCCTTAAGCTTTTAATTGAAAATCCCATACACTCCCTAAAGATGATACCATGGATGTACTCGTTGTAACCATAATGCTGGTGCTTTTCATTTTCCTGATGGTGTTTGTTTTCTC
>MVQZ01000244.1 GCA_002067565.1 Methanobacterium sp. PtaU1.Bin242
GGGGTGGTGCTAGCCGCATCTAAATACACTAATTCCTCCAGAAAAGGAATATCTGCCCTTACATCAGCTGTTTTCATTTTTAGTTTTTCCTCCAAATCTTGACATATCTGTATAAAGGGATATCTATATTAAATAATTTTTATCTGCTAGAGTTACTCTTATTTATCCGGGACTATTCTTTTATTTCTGCTAGAGTTACTCTTCCAGTTTTCTGCGGACTTCACGGGCCATTTCCATGGTAGAAGATTGACCTCCCAGATCCCTAGTGACCACTTTACCATCATTTAATACTTCCACCAGAGCATTTTCAAGTCTACGTGCTTGTTCATTTTCTTCCAGATAATCAAGCATCATCACTGCGGATAAAATCATTGCTGATGGATTTGCTGTTCCTTTACCCGCATGTCCTGGCGCTGAACCATGCACTGGTTCGAATAACCCCTGTTTTTCCCCAATATTAGCTGAAGGAATCAGACCTAAACCCCCTACCAGTCCCGCTCCTTCATCAGACAGTATGTCCCCGAAAAGATTGGTGGTTACGATAACATCAAACATATCTGGTCGGGTAACGAAAAACATGGCAGTAGCATCCACATAGCGGTCATCAAGCCCTGTTTCCGGATAATCCTCGGCAACTTTATAAAAAATCTCTTTAAACAATCCATCAGTCTTTTTTAAGACATTAGCTTTATGTACTGCTGTAACTTTACTCCTGCCAGTTTTTTTAGCATATTCAAACGCGAATCTGCAGATTCTCTCAGAAGCTTTTCTAGTTATCACCCGCTTAGCTATGGCTCCCTCTTCTGTGTATTCTTCCAATCCAATGTAAAGTCCTTCTGTATTTTCTCTTACAATTACAAAGTCCAAGTTGTCAAAAAGAGAATTAGTACCAGGATAAGATTTCACCGGCCGCAGATTCACGTAGAGATCCAATTCCTGTCTCATTTTAACGATGACATCAGCTGCTGATTCACCAGCCGCACCAAACAGACATGCTTGAGTATCTTTTACTATGTCGATTGTCTCCTGTGGCAGAGCCACCCCTGTTTTTTCTGCGTATTCATCACCCGCATCTGCAAATTTATATTCAAAATCAACATCTAAAGCTTCTAATACGTGTAAAGTGGCTTCCATAACCTCTTTTCCAATTCCATCTCCAGGTATAACCGCTATTTTATACATTAAAACACCTTAATTATATTATATTATTTCTATTCCTAAATTATTTTTATTTTATATTATTTTACTAACTTTTCTAAATATATCTTTCTCAATTCATCTTTTTTATTTTCTTTTTTTTAACCAAATATTATCAAATAATTAATCATTTTTTTATTTCCTAACTTTTCATACTTTTTTTCAGATAAGGAATTAAACCTCCCTGATCAAGGATTTCAAGCATAAATTCGGGGAGTTTTTTTACTTCAAATTCTTTCTGTGTAGCTAAATTCTTTAAAACTCCTTTTTCCATGTCTATTTCTATTTGATCTTCTTGTGAAAAGTTATGTGAGATATTTTTTGATTCTAAAAGGGGAAGACCCACATTTATGGCGTTACGATAGAAAATTCTGGCAAAGGACTCGGCAATCACTGCTGATATTCCTGCTCCTTTAATGGCAATGGGAGCATGCTCCCTGGATGATCCGCAGCCAAAGTTTTTTCCTGCCAGTATTATATCTCCTTGTTCAACTTTACTGGAAAATTCAGAATCCGCTCCCTCCATAAGATGTTCTGCCAGTTTTTTTTCATCTGTTAATACCAAATATCTACCGGGAAGTATTATGTCGGTGTCAATATCATCACCAAATTTCCAAACTCTTCCTCTGATTTTTTCTTCCATTTAAAAACCATCCCATCTTTTTATTTTAAATCAAATTTTATTCATCTACTATATTCCTCTAATGCTTCGAAATACTTTATTTTATCTCCAATTCCCTCGTAAATAAATTAAATATTTTATCGAGGATCGGTTATGCTTCCTTTAAGGGCAGATGCCGCTGCCACAGCTGCTGAACTTAAATACACCTCTGCGTCTGTACTTCCCTGTCTACCCCTGAAATTTCGGTTGGAAGTGGATAGACTCACCTCTCCCGGGCCTAAAAGTCCCACATGTCCTCCCAGACAGGGGCCACAACAGGGATTGCAAACCAAAGCTCCACTATCAACAAAGGTTTTTAAAAGACCTTCTTCCATAGCCCTGGTGTAAACTTCTCGGGAAGCAGGTATAACCAGCATACGCACCTTATCTGAAACCTTGTTGCCTTTAATAATTTTAGCAGCTGTTCTAAGATCCTGCAGACGACCATTAGTACAGGATCCTAGAAATACCTGGTCTATATGGGTTCCTTCCACCTCAGAAATTGGTTTTACATTATCTACATTATGTGGACAAGCAATTTGAGGTTCAAGGTCATCTATATCTATTTGCATGGTTTGCAGAGACTGAGCATCATCATCTGTTTTCATGATCTCATATTCCTTATTTGTACGATTTTTAAGGTAATTAATGGTTTTTTCGTCCGGTTCCACCAGACCCGTCTTGCCTCCCATCTCTATAGCCATATTACACAGCACCATTCTTTCAGAAATAGACATTTTTTTAATAGTTTCTCCTGAAAATTCACATGCCTTGTATGTTGCCCCATCTGCTCCTATTTTTCCGATTATATCAAGCACTACATCTTTAGCATATACAAAATCATTTAATGAACCTTCAATTTGGAATTTTATAGTTTCCGGGACTTTAAACCATAGCTTACCTGTAGCAAACACCATAGCCATGTCTGTAGATCCAATACCGGTGGAAAATGCACCTAATGCACCATGTGTACAGGTATGTGAGTCTGTTCCAACTACCACTTCTCCCGGCTTAATATGGCCTTTTTCAGGTAGCACTTGATGGCATACCCCTTCTCTAACATCGTAAAAATTAGTTATTCCCTGTTTTTCCACAAATTTACGCAGCATAATATGATTCTCTGCTGCCTCCAGTGAATCCGCCGGCACCTGATGATCGAAAAGAACCACGATTTTTTCTGGATCCCACACATTTTCTGTCCCTATTTTCTCAAATGATTTCACAGAAAGAGGGCCCGTTAAATCATGGGTCATTGCCACATCAATATTCGCCATTACTATTTCTCCAGCTTCAACATTCTTTTTTACTGAAGCTTTCGCAAGTATCTTCTCCGCCATGGTCATAGGCATTTATTATTCCTCCATTTATACATTTTTTGTATTATTTCTATTATATCGATGTATAAGATTTTTATATTCGTTATTTAAGAATTTTATGTTTAATTTTTTATTTATTACAAATTTTAAACGTTTTAACCTAATTTATAACTGAAGCTGTAATTTTATTTATAATTTTTATAAAGTTATCAACTTCTTCAGCATCCAGAATCTCCAAAATCTTTTTAATTGTATCTTTATGGATTTCCATGTGTTTATTTATGATATTTTCTCCTTTGGGTGTTAGTTGAAGAAAATAAAACCTTTTATCGATTTCAGACTGAGTTTTATTTACTATCCCCATGTCTATTAACTGATTAATAGCTACTGAGACTGTTGATTTCTTGACTTCCAGTATTCTTGATATTTCAGAAATGCTTATGTCCTTGTTTTTATTGATTAACTCAATGTAATAAAGCTGTCTTAATGTGTATTCTTTTAAATACCCGCTTAAAAGTTGTTTTTGAAATTTTCTAGTTAATTCACTTAGTTTATCCATTGATTCTACCAATTCAAGCTCCCTGTTCATTCACTCGGCTCCTTATTCAAACCATTGTATAGTTTTATCTAACTAACTATTATATAAAGATATCCATCACCTAAAAATCCTGATAATAATAACAAGGATATAATCAAAAGACCATTTTTTTAATTAATTATATGTAAATAACAATTATAAATCCATTAAATTAAGTATATTTCCTTAAAGAAAAATAATTCAATAATCTGACTTAAATAAATATTTTTTCCAATTATATTAAATGAGTGGTACATCCCATGAGATAAATAATCTTGAAAATAACCTCATAAACATTTCTATATCTAAATTACATAAAAATAGTAATTTTTTTATTTGAAATTCCTCAACAGTTTATTTAAAATAATAAGTGTCAATAAAAATTATCTTATAATAATATATCTTATAATAATATATTACTTCTCAAAAGCTCGGACTAATTACATTTATAAATTTAAAGAATATAATATCAGGAAATGAAAGTAATAAAAATACTTATATATAGTAATAAATAAATCATATGTCAATGGTGAAACATAGAAATTTAATTAATTTCAAGAGACATGTTATGTGAGGGAATTTAAATGCCGGAAATGAACGAGGAGATAAAGAGCGAATATGAGAAAATAAAGGATAAAATCTCATATGAAGACTTTTTAAAAGAAATGAAAACCCGTATGAAAGATTATGAGGATGTAAGTTTCATGGGTGAACTGGATGTGGCACGAGTTATTGTGGGAGAATATGTGGATGAAGAAAACAAACCATTATCCGAAAATAATCCTGTGACTGAAATATCTGATTTAAAAACAGGAAATCATAATATAAGCTTGATTGGACGCGTTATGCACATTTCCAATGTTAAAAAATTCACAACTCGAAAAGGAAGGGATGGAAAACTGGCAAATTTAGTGCTAGCAGATGAAACTGGAGAAATAAGAGTGGTGATGTGGACCGAAAACATCAAACACCTGAAAAAATTCCAGGAAGGAAATGTGATAAAACTCAATAACTTGGAAATAAAACAGGGTTTCAGAAACGATGAAGCCCACCTTAACATGAACTCCACCATCCAAAAACTTCCTGAAGATGAATTCACTAATCTACCAACATATGAAGAGAAGATAACCAACATAGCAGATATCAAAGAGGATATGGAAGTAAATGTAATTGCCAGAATCATCAGAATACCCCGAATAAGGACTTTTGACAAGAATGGTAAAGAAGGAAAATTCGTGTCCATGGAAATACAAGATAAGAGTGGAAAAATAAACTTCAACCTGTGGAACAGAGATACTGATCTTCTGGAAAATCTGGATCTCACCGAGGGAGACTCGATAAAAATAATAGGCGCCCAAAGCCGCATGCGAAATGGTGAAATTTCTTTATCACACTTTTGGTTGGGAAGGATAATTAAAGGAGATTTTGACGTTCCCGAATATCAGGAAAAAACCTTAAAAATTGGTGATGCTCATGAAATACGTGATGCCACCGTCTTAGGCGTGGTAAGTAAAATTTATGACACCATAACCTTCATAAGGGATGATGCAACCACCGGACTAGTGAGATCTCTGGAAATAGAAGACAACACCGGGAACATCAGGGTTACCCTGTGGAACGATGACACCAAAATGGAACTGAAAAAAGGAGACATTATCAAAATTGTAGGCGGAAACATCGAATTCGACCAGTACTCTGGAACCGATTACCGCATAAACACCAACTGGAACACCAAAATAATAGTGAATCCTCCACTGGAAAATCAAACTAAAGAAATGCTTCAGGAATGTGGTAAATATCTTAAACCAGTTAAAATTGGAGATCTTAATTCCATAGATGAAGGAGAAGAAGTGGATATAATAGGTAGGGTAATAAACCTTTTTGAACCTAATCAATTCCAGAGAGATGATGGAAGTGTGGGCCTGGTGAGATCCGCAGAAATAGCCGACGATAGTGGGGTGGTAAGAATCTCACTATGGGATGAAAAAGCAGAAAGTGGATTAAATATTGGAGATGCAGTGAAGATTGAAAATGCCAGAACCCGTATGGGAACCTACAACATTGAACTGAGTGTGGGAAAAACCTCCCGACTGCTCAAACCAAGTGACGAAGACGTGAAATCCTTACCTTCTCTCCATGAAATTGAGGAATCGATCTATAAAAATAAAAATATAGATGAATTAAAAGAAGGAGATCGGGACATAAGGATAATCGGCAGGATAGTGGCCTTATATGACCCCAACGAATTTGTAAGAAATGACGGTAGTACAGGAGTAGTACGTTCAGCTGAAATAGGAGATCAAACGGGAGTTATTAGAGCATCACTATGGGATGAACAAGTCAGTACCCCTTTAAATGAAGGTGAAGTAGTAAAAATTGAGAATCCGAGAGTAACATACAGAAATGATCAAATAGAAATCAGTGTAGGAAGAAACACACCATTATCTAAAGCCAAAAAGGAAGAATCTGAAAAAATTCCTTCAGTAAGTGAAATAGAGGAAAAAAGATATCCTAAAAAGAAAATTGATGAAATAGAAGAAACAGATCAAAACATAAAGGTATCTGGAAAAATAATAGAAACATATGGTAATAAAATCCTCTATGAAATGTGCCCCAACTGTAATAAACGAGTAAATCTAACAGAAAACGGCTATATCTGTGATATCTGCGGAGAAGAAATAGATGAACCCAACTATCTTATGATCATTCCTCTGGTGATTGAAGATGAAACCGGGACCATAAGAACAACTTTCTTTAGAAGATCTGCAGAAGAACTAATTGAAATGACAACACCCGAAGTGGAAGATGTTATTAAAAAAACCGGAGATGAAGGATCCCTAGAGGATAAAGTAAACGATTTGGTGGAAAGGGAACTTACCATCATTGCCAATGCCAGCTTCGATGAATACAACGAGGAAATACGGCTTAACGCCAGGAAAGTCTTAGAACTAAAATTATAGTTCTCAAGAAACAATATTAATTAAAAAAATTTTAGTAAATATGAAATTATAATTTGTATTATAAGTCTATTGAAATATCTGGTTGGATTATGATTATTAATTATTCAAGTTAAAAGGAGATTAAAATGGTTGAGTTGGAAGAATTACCCAGTGTTGGAGAGAAAACAGCCCAAAAACTAAGAGACGCCGGTTTCGGTGATATGATGAGATTGGCCACTGCCACTGCTAAAGAGTTAAGTGTGAAGGCAGAAATCGGTGAAGGTGTAGCAGAAAAAGTTATAGAAGCAGCCAGAAAGGCCGAACAAATTGATTTTGAAACTGCTTTGGATGTAATGGAGCGTCGAAAAGACGTGGGGCGCATTACCACAGGAAGTAGCGCCGTCGGAAGCAATCGCGCCGCCGCGCCCGGAATAGACCAGGTGA
>MVQZ01000245.1 GCA_002067565.1 Methanobacterium sp. PtaU1.Bin242
GATTAAATTATTAATAAAAGATTATACTAATTCATAAATATGAAAGAGCGGGAGAAATGCGCCCAGGCAATGGTGAAAATATTGGAGTCAGAGGGTGTTAAATACATTTTTGGACATCCAGGAGAGCAAATTCTGCCTTTTTACGATGCATTAAGAAAATCGAAGATAAAACACGTATTAATGCGCCATGAACAGGGAGCTGCACATGCGGCAGATGCTTACGCACGAATATCGGGTAATTTTGGAGTTTGTGTTGCATCTGCAGGTCCAGGAGCTTTAAATCTTGTTATGGGTGTTGCTACTGCTTATAAGGATTCTGTGCCACTTTTAGTTATTACCGGGGATGTTCCCATGGATATTAGTGGATCTGATGTGTTTCAGGAAGTTGATACTCCTGCAATCTTCAAACCCATAACCATCAGTACTAACAGGATAAATAACCCGGAAGAAGGTGTTTTGAAATTAAAAAAATCTTTAAAAATGTTAAGATATGGTAAAACTGGACCTATACTCCTTAGCTGTCCTAAGGATGTTTTAGAGGGAGCAGTGGATAAATATTTAATTGATAAGGAAACTGACTTTCCCATTAAAATCAACTTTGCAGACTTAAACGATAAGGTCAACAGGGCTATCAAACTTATAGAAAATGCTAAAAAACCACTCATACTGGTAGGGGCGGGAGTATTCTGGTCAAAAGCCACAGATAAACTTTTAAAATTCGCAGAAAAATATCAAATCCCTGTATCAACCACATACCCTGCACGAGGAGTTTTTTCAAACGAACATCCTCTTTTTCTGGGAATGATAGGAGTCAGAGGTACAGAGGCCTCAAATTTCGCCGGTAAACATGCTGATGTTCTGATATCATTAGGCTCCAGACTTTCAGAGAGGACCATGGCTGGAATTGGAGGATGTAAAATAATTCAGATTAACCTCGATGAAAATAGCCATAAAGGATATATCAACATTAAACAGGATGTTGGAGATTTTCTTGATTTATTAATAGATTTAAAAGTAGTTGATAGAGAGGAATGGCTTGAAGAATTAGGTAAATATTCAACCAGCTATAAGATAAGAACTGATTATAATGAAATTCCTATAAAACCCCAAAGAGCTATAAAGGACATTCTGGATGCTTCACAGGATTCTATCGTTGTAAATGATGCTGGATCCCACACTACATGGGTCACTCTCCTTCAGAGGATAAAAAAACCATCATCATTTGTTTTCTCTGGGGGATTTGCTCCCATGGGATATGGAATACCGGCAGCAGTAGGCGCATCCCTGGCAGAACCCCAGAAAACGATAGTAGTCATAGTGGGGGATGGAGGTTTCCAGATGACCTCTCAGGAGCTGGCCACTATTAAACAGCTGAAACTTCCGGTTACCATCTGTCTCCTTAACAACCAATCCCTAGGTATCATTAAACAGTGGCAGAGAATCCATTATGATAGCACCTATGAGGTGGATCTGGAAAATCCTGATTTTGTAAAACTTGCAAAGGCATATAATATTGATGCAAGGTGTGTAAATTCTCCAGGTGATATTTATTCTGCTGTAAAGAAGGCTGTGGATTTAAAAAGGCCCTACCTTGTTGAGGTGATTATTGACAGGGATGAGGAAATACCATTACCCGAAACTGTGGCATAAATCCTCCCATTTTCATATGTTAAAGATAAATGATGGACTAAACATTATCAAATTATCCTTAAAAATTTAATTTTTACTAATATTAAAGTGTATTAATCAAATTCCCGATAACTTTAAAAATATCTGATGTATATATAATAGTTTTGTTAACTCACTCTCCATTAGGTTATAAAATCAAAAGAAATAGTAATAAACACTATTTGTTTACAAGATACAGGGATATCAAGACAAATAGGGGATAGAAAGAAATTATCCACATTCTTAAAATATAGAATTAAATCCATTTGAGGTGGTCAGATGAAAATATTATTGATAAATCCTCCTTACAACTCATCAAAATATAAGTTCATAGGTCTTGTGGCTCCTCCTCTTGGAATAGCATACATTGCAGCTGTTCTGGAGATTGGTGGGGTAGAAGTCAAAATCATTGATGCTCCAGCAGTTGAAATGGATTTTGAAACCATAAAAAAGGAAATACAGAAATATTCACCAGATATGGTTGCTATAACCTCAGTTACACCCACAGTGAGCAATGCACTCAAAGTGGCTGAAATATCAAAAAAAGCATATCCAAAGGCCATAATAGTTTTAGGTGGTTATCATCCCACTTTCACCTATCAGGAGCTTTTAAAATACGATTATGTTGATCTGGTGGTGGTAGGTGAAGGGGAATACACCATGCTGGAACTGGTGAAAACTTTAGAGAGAGGGGAAGATTTAAGGAACGTGAAGGGAATAGCATGTAAAAATTTCAAAACACCTCCCCGGCCGGTTATAGAAGATCTGGATAATATGCCCTTCCCTGCCAGACATTTGCTACCTATGGAAGATTATAAAATAATGAATATGAAATTACCCATAGGAACCCTAATATCGGGAAGAGGATGTCCATTTCACTGTTCTTTCTGCGCTTCTTCGGCTATGCACGGCCATAAACTGAGATTAAGATCATCAGAAAATGTTGTTGATGAAATGGAGCATTTAAAAGAGGATCATAATGCAGAAATGATTGCATTTATGGATGATACCTTCACCCTCAACAAAAAGAGGGTTTACGATATATGTGATGAAATCCAGGAAAGAAAGCTGGATAGATACTGGGGTTGCACCGCCCGAGTGGATACCATATCAGAGGAACTTTTATGTAAAATGAAGGAAGCAGGATGCATAACACTTTTTTTAGGAGTTGAATC
>MVQZ01000246.1 GCA_002067565.1 Methanobacterium sp. PtaU1.Bin242
TTGGCCCTGTTGAAATTTTAGGGAGGTTAAAAGAAGATTTTGTGTACATTTTTTCTCTATGGACGGTGGGATTATTAAAAGCAGCCAAAATGTACCAATTCTTACTAAATCACTATTAAAATTTGAAGGGAAAAATTATACATTGATTATTCCCGGTGGAATTGGTGTGCGAGAATTGGTGAAAAATGAAATTTTCCTGAATCACTTAAAACTTATATCCACCAATGCAGAGTATATATTAACTATCTGCACCGGCTCCATATTACTATCAAAAACAGGATTATTAAATAATAAAAGAGCTACCACCAATAAACGGGTTTTTACTTGGACTAGAGAATTTCCTGATGTGATTTGGGTGAATAAGGCCCGGTGGATAAATGATGGTAATATTTATACCAGTTCAGGTGTAAGTGCAGGGATAGACATGACATTAGGATTTATTTCTGATCTATTATGATATGAAGTGGCAAAAAAACAAAGTATCGAAATTGAGTACGACTGGAAAGAGGATCCCCTACGGGATCCCTTTTCGGATATATATTAGACCTTAATATCGATTAATCTAAAGTACCACTTAAAAAATATATCTCCTGATGTTTAACTAGCTTTTAGCCCATATACATAAGATTGACAAGCATATATTATGAAAAAGAGGTTTATAACCCATTTAAATAGGAATGCAAATCATTGCCTCTCTTTTGATTTTACTTTTTCTTCACGGTAAACTTTAAAGGCTGCATAGGTGATTCCAAGTATTAAAGGCCCTATGAATAGCCCTGGGATGCCCATTGTTACTGCACCGTATATGAAACCTAATAAGAAGACCAGTGGATGAACTTCGGAGTATTGTACTGAAATCCTGGGGCGAATGTAAAAATCGGTTGCGGTTTCAATTATCCATCCAAATATAATTACCAGTACTCCTTGCGTGGTATTTCCAACAAGTATACTGAGTATACCAATTGCCCCATACACTATCCATGGTCCAATTATTGGTATAAACATGGCTATGCCGCTTACAACTGCTAATAAGATTACATAAGGATAACCCAGGAAGAAATATACTATTCCTGAGAGTATTCCCAGAATAACAGCAGGGATAACGTTACCCACGATGATACTTTTTAATACATCATCTGCACTGTTAAAAATATGCTGATAAAAATCCTTATCTTTATCTGGAATGACATCCTTTACATATTGAACTACTTTATCACCGTCTCTGGCGAAATAAAAGACTGAGAATATTAATATAAGAACTTGAGCAGCTAAAGCAGGGATAGAACTTATCATAGCAATTACTGAACTAGCTATAGATGATATTAGCTGTGTAATCCCGGACTGTATTATATCAACAATACTTTGGGACATGGTAGCTGAAAAACCTAAATTCTGGAGAGACTGACCAATTTGAGCCATGTTCATGGTGGAACTACCTGCCGCTGCATGTTGTATAGAGCCAAAAGCTGATCCGGCAATGCCTATAAACTGACTCAAAGTAAAGTACAACAGTAAAAATATTGGAATCGCCAGTATCATCATTCCCAAAAATATTGCCAGCATATCATATTTAACACGTGGTCGAATCTTCCTGGCTATAAAACGGACATAATATGCGATTATAGCTCCAAAAATTACCATAGACAAAATGGGGATTAAAATTCCCACCGATAAAATGGTTAGTATTATTATTAATGGAATTATGCTTGAGGAGGATATTTTTTTAAGATTTGAAATCATTCGATACCTCACAATTCTATTTTAGTCTAATTTGAAAAATGATTTATTTAAATGTATAAAATATCATGAACAAGTTACAGTTTGGTGCAGATATAGGTAAGTAAATTATCCGATTCCACTTTTTTAGAATCAACAGAAAACCCTGTTTTTTCAAATAAACCTTCCATAATCCAATCATAGGTACTGAACTCATCTTTTATATGAATTACTGTCTCATCAGCCATAGAATCACCTGCTGCATTTCGCATTATTTCTATCATGTTTCTCACGGCGCTTTGATGGTCCTCTGGGTTGAAGGTGAATATCACATCAAAAAGATAAAGTTTACCGCCCGTTTTTAAAGCATCCCCCATTTGAAAGAGTGCCACAGATTTCCAGAAATCCGGAAGATGGTGTAAAGCCGCCATTGTAACTATCTTATCCGCCCGGGGACCTTGATGCTCGTAAGTTAAAAACCCTGCACAATGAGTGTCAATATTATGAATATTCTGTTTTTTGGCATTTTTTTCTAAAACAGCAAGCATAGAACTAGAAATATCCACACAAATAACCTTTTTACAATATTTTGCCAGATTTAAAGCAATCCCACCAGTTCCACAGCCAAAATCAATTACAGTATCATCAGATGTTATCCCTAACCGGTTAACCACATTTTCAGCTTCTGCTTTAAAATCTCTGAATTTCTGATGCTGATTATTATAACCCTCTGCAATTTCCGGATCTAAATAATCCATTCCTATCTGTTTTTCATTATAATACCAGTCAGGATTTTTTTTCATTTTTTACCCTTTTTTTTAATATTTGATTTCCCTTTTAATATTTGAGCAGTCTTATACTTAATCAATATACTATCTCTTTTAAGGACAAGCAAGATTAGATGTAATTATTAATATGTGAAGGGATAATTTGTTTTTAGTAGAATATTATTAAGAGATTAAAATTAGGTGATTAACAGATGAGTTATTTAAATCCTGATAAAAAAGATTCAAGTCCATTAGAGAGAAATTTGCTTATAATAATGCGTCTATTCCTTCTTTTTGCTGGTGTGTATGTGCTGATTTTCGGAGGAGCTAATGGTGCAGAGAGAATTTTTGGATTGTTGATCTTAATAGCTTTAGCTCTAATTAACGCCCCCGCGTATTTTTCTAAGGGTAAAAGAGCCATACCCATAGAAATTGAGCTTTTACTGTTGTGTATGGTTCTTTTTGAACTTGTTGGAGGAGATGCTCTGGGATTATATGTTAAACTTCCCTATTATGACAACTTCATGCATTTTATGCTGCCCCTATACATTGCTTTAATCGGTATGATGCTAATTTACACCTTTTACTTCTATGGTAAATTAAAGGCCACATACACAGTAATGGCTGTGATTATTGTAATTATGACCATAGGATTAGGAGGTATATTAGAAATGGGAGAATATACTTATGACAAATATCTTGCAAACGGTCCTCTGGGCCAAATCACTGGAAATACCCGAATGCAAGGCTCGCCAACCCAGGATCCTTTAGATGATACCATGAACGATCTCTTCACAGATACAGCAGGAGGTATTGTGGGTGCTGCTATTGGAGTTTGGTTAATTCGAAGAAATGAGAAAAAAGGAGGGCACTGGAAAATTGCTGATGAAATTGGCGATCTATAAAAAAGTATAACAATTTTTATATGCCCATTAATTTTTGGGATTCCACCATAATCATGAATTGTAGTTAAGCAGAATATTCCTGGGATTGTTCGGATCGACAAAAACAGGTAGTTTTGCACCGATATTAATAGAACCCATATCCAACATGCTCACCACATCTTTATACTCCAGTTGATAGGGTTCTTCTCCAGAAACGGTTACCTGAAGCAGAAATTTAACCTGAGGAAGCTCATTGATATAGGTACCGGTCTGTTCACGGTGCAGAATTTCTGCTTCACCCTGAATACCATTCTGGATAAGGAATGTTTCCCGATCATTGATTCTTTTATAATATAAACCGACACCTATCACACTTATAAGTGGGAAAAACAGGAAAGAACCTCCCATTATGTAATAGAAATTTTTAAGAGAATAACCATCATCGGTAAGGGCTTCAGGAGGAGCCATAAATCCAAAAACTATAAATATTATCCCCACCGCTAAAAGTGGTACTGTTGTAACTAAAAATATCCATTTAGACACTTTCCACATGGGAAACCCCCTAATTTAATTAGTAAATTTATTTTTTTTATATATTATATTTTCTCACAAATTCCATGGCTTTCTTCTTAGTTCTGGGACTGATACTGAATAATTCACTTTTCACAAATTCATTTACCCCTACTTTATTATCTATTTGTACGTAAAATTCGCTGAAAAGTTCAATAACATCCGATTTTAGCAGGGCTTTTCGCTTTTCCGGGAAGCCACAGCGTTTATCCACATCCAGCAGAATATTAATTATATCTTCAGTTAATTCTTCTCTATTAGCCAGGATCTTTGCTGTGTTTTGAAATACACTTCCGGGCGGTCATGAATTTTTCATCATTTATGTGACTAAAATAATCATCGAAGACTAGATAGAATTTGTTTTCCTTATCAACATCGGTTAAATTGG
>MVQZ01000247.1 GCA_002067565.1 Methanobacterium sp. PtaU1.Bin242
TTTTTCAAAAATAATAAACAATTCTTTTTATTTTAAGAAATAAAATCCTTTCCTTTTTTTTATAGAAATTAAAAAAATTCTTTTTTTATAAATTTTTCAGGATCCTTAGAAAAATTTTGAAAATATAAATTTTAAAAAAAATAAATAATGAACTTGCAAATTATCAAAAATATAAATTCTTCTTCTATTATAATTAATAATACAAAAAAAACCAAATTTAAGCCATAAATTTAAGTTGTAAAATATAAGCCAGACAAATTAATTAATAGTGAGGGGTGTATTATGCAGATTCTAACAGAAATTTTAGAGCTTAAAACATCAGATAGGACGGAATTAGTGGATATAACTCAAAATATAAACGCTGCTTTAGCAGAATGCGCTATAAGGAAAGGCATAGTTAATGTTTACAGCAGACATTCCACTTCTGCCGTCTTCATAAATGAAAATGAATCTGGATTATTGGCAGATTTTATAGATTTAATTGAGTCACTGATACCATCCGACGGAAATTACCGACATAATAAAATTGATAATAATGCAGATTCCCATTTGAGATCATTTATAATTGGAAATAGTGAAACTATCCCTTTTGAGGGTAGCTCTATGGCATTAGGTACTTGGCAAAGTGTTTTTTTCCTGGATCTGGATGGTCCCCGAAACAGACGAGTAACAGTGACTATTATGGGTGAATAAAAATTATATAGGTCATATAGGTAAATTATATTATTCAATGAACTAGGTTAAAATGAACTTTACTAAATTAATTAATTTTATAAAAATGTTATAGTAATCTGGAAAAATAAAGGTAAAATAAATGATTGAATATGTTTTTGGTCTGGCAGTGCGGGTCTTATTGACCGATGAAGATGGTAAAATATTAATACTTAAAAGATCTACCGAATCTAAAACCAATCCCGGGAAATGGGAGCTTCCAGGAGGAAAAGTCGATCAGGGAGAGTCCTTCGATAAAGCACTTATAAGAGAAGTTTATGAAGAAACTAACCTTAAAATTAAACTGGATAACGTAATAGGAGCTTCTCAGCAGAATTTACCTTTGATAAGGGCAGTTCACATTATTATGTCAGGTAAAATTCTGGATGGCGAATTAAATCTCAGCAGTGAACATGAAGGATATGCCTGGGAGTTTTTAGAGAACTTATCCGACTATGAATTAGCAGATTGGCTGGAAGACTTTCTAAAAAGCCAGAAAACAGAGGAATTTCTTCCTGAAGATGAAAATGACTCTGATAATTTCCTGAACCCCTGGATTAAAACCATTAACACATCCATGGACAAAATACGGGGGAAACGTTAAATCACGTATACGGGGGAAACGTTAAATCACGTAAATCTCAAAGTTATCTTCAATCTTTTAATATTCATTTTATATGCCCATTAAATCTTCTAATTCTCTTATTTCTATTTTTAACTACAAAAAAAGTATTTTTTAATTAATCTGAAACTCCACCTCAAATGCCACCACTGGATATTCCAGGTTGAAGTTGGTGATGACTTGCGGGTGTAACTCTCCAAAGAATCCCTTAATGGATGGAGATTTATCCTCACCTAATTTCAGAGCTTTAACTCCAGCACACCTCCCCCTTATAAATGAAGGATGATCTGATGGTTCAATTTCCATTTCCAGGCCCATGTTACTGAACAAAGCTGCAGTAATAGATTTTATCTCAGTAAAATTTGCAGTGGAGTGTGTTATCATAGCTGCCAGTTTTTTAACACCGCGGGTATGAGTTTCAGTTGTTTTATCCAGATAAACGGTTTCACCCACTTCAAATATTTTCTGAGGTAGTTCTTCATGTTTATTTCCCTCTAAAAATTCTATTAATCCGTTTAAAAGGCTTTTGCGGATCATGGTGCGGTCCTGACTGATGGGCTGGGCCACTTCCACTCTTTCATCTGCAGGGAGGTTCATGTTTTTATAATGCTGATCTTCGCTGGTGAGCATGAGACTCATAACCTCATAAAAGCCCATTCCCACCATTATCTCTCTAAGATGGTTCTCAGACATTTTACCTTTATCTTCAGAGGCGACGGTAGCAACATCCGGTAGTTCTGCTTTAATCTTACGGAAGTCATAGCCAATAGCTACATTTTCAATAATATCCACTTCATGGAGAATATCTATACGGTAAGCTGGTATTAAGACCTTTATTTCCTCATCATTTAGCTTTTCAGCATCTAGCCTCACTCGACAAAGCATTTTTACCATCTGTGATGCTGTAGAATCCAGGCCGATCATTTTCTGAGCATTTTTAACCTTTAAAATCTTCTCTTTAGGGGTGAAATCTGGAGCAGTAACAGTTCGATTATCATAGATGATGTCCATGGTTTTTATGCTGGCCCCTCCCTCGGCAAAGGAAGTGGTTATAATATTCAGGGTGTAATCCACCGCCTTCTTATCTGTTCCAGTGACATCCACCAGAACATTCTTTGTTTCTGCAGTGAGTTTGGTGAGCTCTCCATTGATTATGGGGGGCATGGAAAGCACATTATCCTTAGAATCCACTATAAGGGGATATTTAGAGAATCTTTGTAGAAGATGGGCATATTTACGTCCTTTCTTATGATTTTCAAGTATCTCTTTGAGGTTCATCTCCTCCGTGGCATCCAGAGCTATAAATGATATTTCCAGTGGATCAGCTGCTTTATAATAGAAAGGAGGGGTTAAAACATCCAGATTATGGATTCCGATGGCTACTTTTTTTCGATCTCTTCCCAGTACCCAGTGCAGATCCTCCTGAAATTCCATGAGCTGTGTCAGTTTTTCATCGTCCAGTGCTATGTTCTCCACCAGAGCACATGCGGTGTAGGGTCTTATGGATGCCAGTTCCGGATCCACGGTTATGCTGGTGTGGGAATGAGATAAATTATATTTAGGTATTCCTACTTCTATATCAAGAAATCCCTTCAATGTACGAGCTATACCTTCAACAGAGAAATGATCCGGTCTGTTAGGAAAAAATTCCACCTTTAAATTCTCTTCATCATAATCTTCTATATCACTGCCGATCATTGGCAGGAAGTCTATGAGATCTTCTTTTTTCATAGGATTGCTTAAAAGCTGGTTAAGATTTTTATAGGTGAAATTTATAACAGGCATAATAATCTCTCTATTTTATGTTTTTAAGATTTAAATCAATCAATATCTAATGTATTTTTTATAAACACCACAAAATTTGGGTATTTCATAGTACTATATGAAAGCATTGCATTCAAATATAATGATTCTATTTTTTTATAACCGGTAATTTAATTTTTATAGACAATATTTTCTTTTACTACCTAAATTGTGCAAATTAATTCTGGGTATCATATTCTACAATCCTATATAATTTATAGATTTCATATTCTACAATCCCATATAATTTATAGATTTCATCCTCAAAATCCTAATATAATAAATAGAATTTCATCTTTTTAACCCCTTAAATTATATAATTTTATGGGGCTGTCAATGAAAATAAGGCTATAAAGAACAGGGATTCAATGGTGAAATGGAGTGCTCGGTGTTGTATCCACCGGAGTTGCATTCCTGATAATTCATGGAAAAAGTCAACCATAAAGTGGATAATGGCTGCTAAAACACCTATTTCCAGGGATAGAAACAGTACAGAGAGGAGTATAAAGTGAAAAATGGCTTCCATACCCTCGTGAACCATCCACAATCTTATGTTAGTGTGCACGGTCTCTTTTATTATACCGCCCAGTAGAATATAGAAATCAGCAAAGAGACTCCAGAATATTTTGCTGTGGATTTCATCGCTGATGGCCAGGATCACTGCAATATAGAACCATATCAATTCCATTATCAATCACCAGTATTAACACATACATTACCATCTTAAGTGTTTCTTCCCATGTTCAATTATATTATTTATCTTCTGATGTTCATTTTATGTCATCAATTTATTTTAATTATTAAATCTATATGATTAAACTAGCTATATTCATATTAGATAATTATTTATGTTAATATTAAAGTTACCATTAAATTGTATCAGTTTACACCTAATAGCTATTGATAACTGTTTTATAACTTTTTTTTATAAAAAATACAGATATTAAATCCTTCATTTCTTAAAAATCACTGTTATTTTTTCTTTTTTAATTGAAATATCCATATAAAGCTTACATTAAAAGAGATTTTTATTTAGAAAATTTTAAATGTGAATAATGCTAATTATCAATGGTGATATTTATGAAGCGTATATTTTTGATAATAATAATGTTAGTTTTAGTTGTAGCGGCTTCTGGTTGCACTAGCGAGAACTCATCCTCCAACAAGACCTATTCGGCAAATGGTGTTACCTTCGTTTATCCGGGAAGCTGGTCTGAGCAGAATTCAACCACTTTACAATCCCAGGTAGGATCCATTGGAAGTGTAATTGCAGTGGTGGGAGATGGTTCTAAAAGCATGTTTGGAATAGCCAAGATAAATGTTGGTTCTGATGAAAGAATTGCCTCTTTAAATGAATGGGCATCCAGTTATAATAATACAATGAAAAATCGGGGCGTTAGCTACGTTTCAGAAAAGACTTTAACAGTAGATGGTGTTGATGCTATTTCCATGACTCTGAAGGATTCAGATTCGGGAAGTTATGTTACTGATATATTCTTTGTAAAAAATGGAACAGCATACTTGGCAGTATATGCATCCACTAACAATGACCAGCAAGCCATTGAACAAATACTGAAAAATCTCCATATCACCTAAACCATTTATTCCAATTTCTTTTTTCTTTTTTTAATGTTCAGGACTCATTAAATCAGGTAATAGGTGAATTCAGCAAAATTATAATTGTTTTATTTTTTAACATTTACTATTCTTACGATAATTAATATTGTTTATTATAAAAATTTGAAGGATAACTTTTTTTAATAGTCTTAAACAATTCCAGAATATGGAAGTTTTTTAAAAAATATTTGATCATCTAAGGATTTGCTCATAATTAATATGGAAAACTTTCAGAATATCAAAGAATTAATAATTACATACTATATGAGCAGATAAGTTAATCTATCTTATTCTTAAATTTATAATCTAATAAGGAGAATCAACATGACACATAGTATTCCAAAGGATTACGATCATAAAAAAGAAGTTGAGTGGCAGGACAAATGGCAGAAAAGTGACTTATACAAATTCACCGGTGATGGTACTCGCCCTAAATATATTATAGACACACCCCCACCTTATCCCACCGGATCCATACACATGGGTCATGTCCTGAACTGGCTCTATATGGATCTTATTGCCCGTTATAAAAGAATGCAAGGCTTTGACGTGCTTTTTCCACAGGGATGGGATTGTCATGGTCTTCCCACCGAGGTTAAAGTAGAGGAAACTCATAATATCAAAAAAAGTGACGTTCCCCGGGAAGAATTCCGGAAAATGTGCATAGACCTCACCAGGGACAATATTAAAATGATGAAGGCCCAGATGCAGTCCATGGGATTTTCCCAGGATTGGTCCAGAGAATTTGTGACCATGACCCCGGAGTATAAGAGGAAAACCCAGCTTTCATTTTTAGAGATGTACCAGCAGGGATTAATATACCGGGCTGTTCATCCGGTGAACTGGTGTCCCCGGTGTGAGACTGCCATTGCCTTTGCTGAGGTGGAATATCATGAAAATGAAACTTTCCTAAACTACCTGGAATTTCCAGAAACTGAAGGCGAAGGCAAAGTTATCATAGCCACCACCAGACCAGAACTACTGTCTGCATGTGTGGCGGTTACTGTGCATCCTGAAGATGAAAGATATCAGAGTCTTGCCGGTAAATATTTAGAAGTACCTTTATACGGCCGTAAAGTTAAAGTAATAACCGACACAGATGTAGATCCGGAGTTCGGGACTGGTGCAGTTATGATCTGTACCTTCGGTGATAAAACCGATGTTTCATGGGTTAATCGTTATGAATTGGATGTAATAGAGGCCATAGATGAAAAAGGAGTTATGAAGGATGTGGCTGGGGATTATGCTGGTTGCACCATTGGAGAATGTAAAGAAAGCATCATAGCAGACCTTAAAAAAGAGGGATTTCTGCAGAAACAGGAGAAGGTTGACCAGAATGTGGGTCTATGCTGGAGATGTAAAACACCCATAGAGATACTGGTAAAAAAACAGTGGTTTGTGGCAGTAAACCAGTTAACCGGACAAATCACAGACACTGCAAATGGAATGGACTGGAAACCGGAGCATATGAAAATCAGGCTTCTCAACTGGACCGGTTCCATGGACTGGGACTGGTGCATATCCAGACAAAGGATATTCGCCACACCCATCCCAGTATGGTATTGTAAGGATTGTGGTAAAGTACATCTACCAGAGGCAGAAGTTCTTCCCGTTGATCCTACCCAGACAAATCATGATGGTAAATGTGAATGTGGTTGTGGAGATTTCATTGCAGAAACCGATGTATTGGACACCTGGATGGATAGTTCCATAACTCCCCTGGTTATAGCTGGCTGGCCATCTACCGATTACCATCAACTCTATCCCTCCAGTTTAAGGCAGCAAGGCCATGATATCATTCGAACATGGGCATTCTATACCATCTTAAGATGTAAAGCCCTTACTGGAGAAGGACCTTTTGCTGAGGTAGTGGTTAATGGTATGGTTTTTGGGGATGATGGGCATAAAATGAGTAAATCCAGGGGAAATGTAATAGCTCCTGAAGAAGTTGTCTGCGAGTTCGGTGCTGACGCCCTCCGCTTATGGGCAGCTAACAGTGTGCCGGGATCTGATGTTCCCTTCGCATGGAAGGATGTAAAACACGGATATAAATTCTTAAGGAAATTCTGGAACGCCTTTAGATTTATAAGCATGCACATAGCCGATCTAGATATAGCAGATGAAAAAGAAATTTTAAACAATTTAAATCCCCTGGATCAGTGGATACTGTCCAAATTAAATCGTCTGATAGGAGAAGTTACTGATGCTATGGAAATCTATGAATTTGCTGAGGCTAAAGCAAAAATTCAAAGCTTCATCTGGAATGACTTCTGTGACGAATACATAGAAGCAGTTAAATATCGATTGTATAATAATTCAGAAGGAATTCAATCTACGTTTTCCCAACATGCTGCAAAATACACCCTTAAAACTGTAATATTAACTTCTCTAAAGCTTCTATCACCTTTAACACCACATTTTACTGAAGAAATCTATCAACATATTGATGATGGTATTACCAGCATCTCTTCCCCAAGTATCCATGAAACCAGCTGGCCCCTTGTTCAGGCAGATCTGATCAATGATTATGCTGAAGATGTAGGAGAGTTAGGGGTGAAGATAATAGGAGAGATAAGGAGGTTTAAATCAGCATCGGGAATGCCCCTTAATACTCAGCTTAAATATATGACCATTTAT
>MVQZ01000248.1 GCA_002067565.1 Methanobacterium sp. PtaU1.Bin242
TATAACTAAAATACCAAGAATTATTGCTAAAATTCCAAGCAAAATATTTCTCTCTCCTGCCATGATTGAACCTCCCCTAAATTTCTAACAGGCCCCTTTTAATATATCACCTTTACTTATAAAAGATTTATCCAAAAAAATAGATTCAAAAGAACAATTACCGGTAATGTAATTAAAAAATTGAAAATGAAAATTCTTGAATACTTCTGAATTTAAATTAATAAAAATGATTCCAATTGGATTTGATTTTTTTAACTAATCTGATAACATATGGAAATGATAAAATTAAAAAAGAAACTAAATTCTTTATCTTTACTTATTCTTTGAGATGGAAAAATTGCATTGAAATCAACCCATTTTTTCATTCTAAAGTAAATCGGCATTGAAAATGGAATTATGATATAAATTTCAAATATTAAATTCTATTAAGAACATCCACACCTTTCGCTGTCCCCACAATGACTTTATCAGCCATCTCAGTAAATATTCCGTTTTCCACCACCCCTGGAATAGAATTAAGTCTTATCTCAAGTTCCCCGGGCTGTTCAATTAGGCCAAATTCTATATCCACCACCAAATTACCATTATCGGTTATGACTGGCCCATCTTTGCGCTGGGCCATTCTCAATTTTGGTACACCCCTCATCTTTTTCACCTGTTCTTCTACCACTCTTAAAGCCTGTGGTATGACCTCAACAGGCACAGGAAAGACCCCTAACTTTTCCACCATCTTTGATTCATCCACCACCACTACAAATTTATCAGCCGATGCATCAACAATTTTCTCCAGTGTGTGAGCTGCACCTCCGCCTTTTATCAGATTCAGATGTGGATCTACTTCATCAGCACCGTCAACCGCCAGATCCAGGTCATGTTCTTCCAGAGTGGTTAAGGGTATTCCTGATTTTCGGGCCAGAAAAAAGGATTGATAAGAAGTGGGTATTCCCATTATTTTTATTTCCTCTTTTTTCATTCTATCTCCCAGTTTCTCTATAAAATAATGGGTGGTGGAACCTGTTCCAAGGCCAACTACATCTCCATCATTTACCAGTTTTGCAGCTTCATGTCCTACCAATTTCTTAAGATTCATATTCAAATCCTCATTTTTTTATTCCCGGATCAGAGGGTAAGTTTACAACCCATAAATACAGAAATTATATATAAAATTATATTGGAAATTTTTAGGTGGATCATAATCGTAAAAGCACCATACGTAGATCATATCCTTTAACACATTTTTCCGATGGGGTTTTAATGTTTTTTACTATTTTACATCTATCATCTTTATAGAGACCCTCTGGAAAGCATAAATTTCTCATTTCACAATCTACATCACACTGAGGAAAATTAAAGGGAATGTTTGATCCTTCGAAAGCTTTTTTTGAGTCAATTAAAGCTGTAATATCTGCTTTATCAACATCAACCACCTTTACCTTACCTCCATCATGAATGGGACAGGGATGGGAGGTGTCTTTAACATCACTAATTATGTAGATCCTGCCTTCTTCCAGGCTGTCGATACAGGTACTTTTGAACCTGCATTTTTCACATGCTGCAGAGGCACCGTAATGCATAAATTCAAGTCCTTTTTCTGCCAAATTAATTCCGATTAGTGTTATCATTAATAATCCTCCTTTCATGTGAAGTTTGAGAAAATTTTGCTATATCATCTGATTTAAATAATCTATAACTGAAACTAAGTTATTTCTTTTTTATTAATTATATTTTACTCATTTTTTTAAAGAACCCCATTATGATTTTAAATAGGATATAAAATAAATAATAGGCTAATATTCCTGCTTATTCTAAAAAAAATGGGATATTTCCTCATATTAAAAAAAATAGGCATCAATTCATAAGAGTTCATATCACACCAGTATTTGTGGCCAGAGCCTCAGCTGCCTTTTCTGTAAGTCCCCTATCACCCAGTATGGTGTATCTTTCCTTACGTATTGTATGGGCTATTGTAAGGGCTTTTATTATGTATTCTGGATCAATTCCCAGATCTTGAGCTGTGGTTGGTGCATTTATTTTTTTAAGGGTGTTTTTGATATATTTCCAGTCTCCACCATGGAGGTACATCATCATTATGGTTCCCACACCGCATTGTTCTCCATGCAAGGCGGGTTGGAGAGCCAACGTATCTAGTGCATGGCTGAATTTATGTTCCGAACCACTGGCAGGTCTGCTGCTTCCGGCGATACTTATGGCCATACCACTGCTGATTAATGCTTTAACCACCAGCTCAGCACTTTCTATTAGACCTTCCTTTATGGCGTCTGCTGATTTCATAGTCATTTTAGCAGTCATTAAAGATAACGCTGCGGCCGAATCGCTAAAATCCTCGTTTAAAAGACGATGAGCTAGTTTCCAGTCTAAAATAGCGGTGTGATTAGATATTATATCTCCAAAACCCGCGGCCAGTAGCCTGAAAGGTGCTTGACTAATGATTTTTGTATCAGCAATAACTCCTATGGGAGATTCTGCTGGAAGAGAAACGCTACTTCCTTCGTTTTTTATTGAAGCCCTAGGTGAGGCGATTCCATCATGGGAGGCTGCCGTGGGTACGCTTATAAAATTAACATCTGATCTGGTGGAAGCCAGTTTAGCAACATCAATTACCTTTCCTCCTCCCACTCCCAGCACCAGAGAAATATCGTTGATCCTATCCTGAACTTCTAAAACAGTATCGGTGGAAGCCTGTTTGATGGTGATGCTTTCCACTTCAAAATCATAGCTCTGGAGACTTTCAATTGCATACTCGCCACCAATTTTAAGCGTGTTAGAACCACTGACCACTAAAACTTTTCCTTTAAATCTTAAATCACGACATATGGCGCCTGTTTCTTTGATTATTCCCGGGCCAGTGTGAATTTCACGGGGTAGCTGTATTTTTCTAAAATCCATTTTATCCTCCTCCAGATCATATTTAATATATACAACTCTCAGATATTATATGCTTACCGATGTAAAAAGCCCTTGAAAGATCTTATTAAAATATTAAATCTTCTAATTATATGTTAACTCTAAATTAATAATAAATAACTTGACATAAATGATTTTTTCACATTAAAATGTGAGTTTATATCAGATTAAATAAAAAAATTATCAAAAGTGACAGCTTAAACATTAAAATGTTTATATTAAATTTAACTACCAATCTATCATCTTAATTAAATTTAATAAATAATCTATCTTATTATATCAGATAATTGTCAATCATAAATTAAAAATATTGAATACTCAAAAAATTTATTATCCACAAATAACAATTAAATTGAGTTAGAAATGAGATTTTCAGGTGAATAAATGTCCAAGTTCAGCGAATGGTTCCATAAAATATTAGAAGAAGCAGAGATAATTGATACACGGTATCCTGTAAAGGGTATGCATGTATGGCTCCCTCAAGGATTTAAAATAAGAAGATACACCCTCAATATCTTAAGGAAAATCTTAGATGAAGATCATGACGAGGTATTATTTCCTCTGCTGATACCAGAAGATGAACTGGCCAAAGAAGCCATACACGTTAAAGGATTTGAAGATGAAGTTTACTGGGTAACCCATGGTGGACTTACTGAACTTAATAAAAAGCTGGCATTAAGACCCACCAGTGAAACAGCCATGTATCCCATGTTCTCCCTGTGGGTGAGAACCCATTCAGATCTTCCACTTAAATTTTATCAGATAGTTAACACCTTCCGTTATGAAACCAAACACACACGGCCCCTCATAAGAGTTAGGGAGATCACCACCTTCACCGAGGCGCACACCATCCATAACAGTAAGGAAGATGGGGAAAAACAGGTGGAAAGAGCTATTGAGATATACAAACAATTTTTCAACGCCCTGGCCATTCCTTATGTGATAACCACCAGGCCAGAGTGGGATAAGTTCCCAGGAGCAGATTATACAGTGGCATTTGACACTCTAATGCCTGATGGTAAAACCCTACAGATTGGTACGGTGCATAATCTGGGACAGACCTTTGCCCGGACCTTTGATATAACTTATGAAACAGAATCCGGAGAACACGAATACGCTTATCAGACTTGTTATGGGATTTCAGACAGAGTTATAGCTTCTATTATCGGTGTGCATGGTGATCAAAGCGGTTTATGTCTTCCCCCTGATGTGGCATCCTATCAGGTGGTAATTGTTCCCATAATATTTAAGAAAGGAAAAGAAGAAGTACTAGAATTCTGTCGTAAAATGGAAGACACACTGCGAGATAAAGGTAATTTAAGGGTTTATCTTGATGACCGTGACATCCGGGCGGGAAAGAAATTTTATGAATGGGAAATGAGAGGAGTACCTCTCAGAATAGAGATCGGAGCCCGTGACATTCAAAATGGTGAAATGGTGGTTCTAAGCAGAAATAACCTCCAGAAAGAAACCATGAAATATGATCCACAAACATTCACTGGAAAGATAGATGAGATACTGAAAAATATAAGTCAGAATATGGCTCATAAATCATGGGAGAGTTTTAATAAAAACATAAGGCCAGTTAGTAATACTGATGAAGCTTTAGAGGAAATTTCAAAACATGGGGGAATTATCTCCTTTAACTGGTGTGGAAATAAATCCTGTGGGAAGGATCTGGAAGAAAAATTGAGAGTGGACATTTTAGGTGTCCAGGAAATATCAAAAGAAGAAAAGACATGCATTAACTGCGGAAACCCTGCTAAAAAAATAACTCTCCTCTCCAGAACATATTAATTAATTATTTAAATACTAAAGAAGATTTATTAAGATATAAAAAAACCATTATGATTTATAGAATATCTATTAAGAATAAAAAAAGCTTATAAGAATTTAAATGATCTATTAAGATTTATAAAAGACCTATAAGAATTTAAATGATCTATTAAGATTTATAAAAGACCTATATGAACCAAATAATGTTTAAAGAAGATCTATAAGATTTTTAATATACTATTTCCATGATCATCCATGAATATCAGAGCGATTTTGCTGGTACTTTTAGTAATATTATTTAGCTTAGGATGTGTTTTATTCAGCTTCATGTCCTTTGATAGTAATTCACTTAAAGATGCCTATCAGGAGGGGAATGTGGAGATAATACAGAACACCACAGCCGGTACAGTCCCACATGTAATAGAGATTAAAAACACCGGTAAAAAGCCATTAATGGTTGAAACTGGCCAAATACTAACCAGTAACAGCTCCCAGGACCTGGTTGTTGCCCAGAATAAGAAGATTAATCAAAATTCCAGTGCTGAAGTAAAAGCCTATTGTTTCCAGCCCGAACAAAAAGCAATTCCTGGGTCAAAACTTATACCATCTAATAAGGCATCATCACAGATTAAAGAAGTTATAAAAAATTCTAATCTCCTTGATAAGAACAATGCCACCCAGACACAGCTGCAAATATGGATTTTAGTATCCCAGGATAATGTAAATTTAAACTCAGGAGAAGCCATAGCCCTCATGGAAAAACAGGAAATAACCAGTGCAAAGATACTACAAGAATTATCAGATGCCAGAAATAACTTAATAAAAACTTTAAACATTACTACAGAAGATCTGAAAAATATGGGCAATAACAGTACCTCAAATATATTAAATGAACTGTATAATGTCATCACAGGATTTATAAACTGGATAAAAAACTCTTTTGGCATACAAACCATTTAATGGAAACACGATCAATAAATACGCACTGAATATGAATATTACAAATAGTCCTCCTTGATGTATTTACATAAAATAAAGAACTATAATAAAAGGTAAATTTTATGAAAACCTATTCAATAATCCCAGTATCACGATTTTCACATGCTAAAACAAGATTATCACCAACTTTGACACCGGAAGAACGGGAGAACCTCCTAAAATCCATGTTAAAGGACGTGATAAAAGTATTAAAAAGAACTGTAAGTAAAGTGGTGGTTATTAGCTCTGATAAAGATGTACTGGAATTTGTTGAAAATTTAGATGTATTATCTTTAGAAGAGAAGGGCAATACTGATCTTAACGGGGCTTTAACCCAGGCCATGGACTGGTGCTCAGAATATTGCTCCCATGTACTTATTGTACCCTCTGATGTACCACTTATCACAGAAAATCATGTTAAAGATATGCTAAGCAGAGGAAAGGAAAATTATATGGTTATAGCTCCAGCAAAGGGAGGTGGAACCAACGCTCTGCTATGTCCTGTTGGGAAAATAGAGATGAAATTTGGTGACTGTAGCTTTTTCAAACACCTTAAAGAAGCTCAAAAAAAAGGTTTTTCCAGCTATGTATATGACTCATTCTATCTATCATTAGATGTGAATACAGCCGAGGATCTGGGGGAAATAATTATTCACGGTCAGGGAACAGAAACCCGGACATTCCTGAAAAATTTAATGCTACAAGTACAATCCAATCACGGCACTGAGAGATTAAGGGTGATAAGGGAGATATAAACCATGACCGTCATGAGCATAGCAGGATTCGACCCATCCGGTGGTGCAGGGATTTTAAACGACATTAAAACATTCCACGCACTCCAAGTATATGGTAAAGCTGTTATAACTGCATTAACTGCTCAAAATGTTAGTAAAGTAGAAGATATTCTTCCAGTTGATGTTGAATTCATTAAAAAACAAATAGATGTTATTTTAAAGGAAGAAAAGATAGTTTATGTCAAAACAGGAATGCTATACTCCCCAGACATAATTAAAGCAGTAGCGGGTAAAGTTGAGGAGCATGAATTTCAGCTGGTAGTTGATCCGGTGATGATCGCCGGATCAGGGGATTTGTTATCCCAGAAGAATGTGGTGAATTCTCTAAAAAATGATCTGTTACCCCTGGCCCAGTTAACCACCCCCAACATCTATGAAGCCCAGACCCTATCCGGGATAGAGATAAAAAAAGAGGAAGATGCCATAAAAGCTGCTCTTAGAATAGGAGAACTATGTAATGTAGTGGTAACCGGAGGCCATCTAAATGGGAATGATGTGCTTTTTAATGGCTCTATTAAAGTGCTGGAAGGTGAACTCCTGGAAAATGAGAATGTTCATGGAAGTGGATGTACCTACTCTGCTGCTGCAACTGTTTATTTACTTAAAGGATACCCCTTTGATGAAGCATTATTAAAAGCAGGGGAGTTTACAAGAAACAGTATTAAAAATGGTTTTAAAGGAACATTAAATCAGTTCTGGAAATTTTAATGATTAAATAATTTAAGAAACAGAAATAGAAATAGAAATGAATTAACTTTAAATGGAATACAATATGATAAAATAGACATTTCCTAATAATTATAGTCTAATTAGATAAATATCCGAGGTGTTCTCATGGTTTCAAATGAGGAAATAAAAAGAAGGTTAGATGCAAAAAGAAGGGGAATTCAATATAAAGAACCCGTTGGAAGAAGAGTAGTAAAAAAAGAGACCAAGGAATGTCCCAACTGTCATACTGAGAATCCAACTACTGCTAAGTTCTGTGTAGGATGTGGAACAAAAATGGAAA
>MVQZ01000249.1 GCA_002067565.1 Methanobacterium sp. PtaU1.Bin242
AAAAAAAATTTTTGTTTACCGAGATATAAACCAAGTTCTATTATAGATTATGGTTTTTGAATTATCATGATCTTACTCATCATTTGAACATATCCTTAACCCGGGCATCCAGGAGGTCGGCATAGTGCAGTGCCACAGCTTCTGGTGTTTTAGGGTCGACTATGGATCCCCAACCATTACTTACAGCTCCATGGTGGCTTAAAATTATGTGTAATAGCTGATTAGAGAGATCCTTTGGGATTTTCACTTCCATTAACTTTTCTTCAACCATCTCACCAGATAAGTATAGATGGTCCAGTAATTGTCCTTCCTCAGACATCTTGATGCTAACATTATCATAATCATAGGCCCTCATTTTACCTATATCATGGAGTAATGCAGCGGTGTAAAGCAAGTCTTTATCTAATTGCGGGAATAATTCGGTGAGGGTTTTGCAGATCTTTAAGACTTCTACAGTATGGTCTAACAGGCCACCAACATAGTTATGGTGGTGTATTTTAGCTGCCGGGGCTATGTAAAATTCTTTACTAAATCTATTATCACAGAAAAAAGATTTAAGAAGATTTTTTAGTTCAATATTTTCTAAATCTTTAATGGTGGAGATGATGTATTTGATTAATTTTTCTTTATCGTTACTGGATGTTCTGATATAGTCCTCCAGGATATATTCATCGGAGGGTAACTCCATTAAATGTTCTATCACAATATTATATTTTCCGGAATCCGGGGGAAACTCGTTAACTTTTCCATCACATTTATAAATACTGCCATTAGTAATGGTAGTAAAGATATCCTGCACACCCCCATCCGGGAAGAGACGTCCATCTATCTGCCCGGTTCGATCGCTTAAAGTTAAAGTAATATAATCACGGCCACCTGCAGAAGTTCTAATATTTTTATTTGCCACCACAAAAGTTGAGCTAATAATCTTTTGGCAGTTAAGGTTTTCTACCATATCTTCATCTGATTTAGCATTTATATCTTCAACTACCACCAGATCATCATCCGATTTAGCATCTGATGCTATCTCTTTTGCTACTTCCTCAACTTTTTTAGTTGCTTCAAAAAGCTTCTTTTGACCATCATCTGGATCATTCATATTAAAACTCTCATATGTATTTGTTATATTAATCAAACAGATAATAATTATTCGTTACTTTCCAATTTAAATTTAAAATCTATTGCATTTAAGAGTTTAACTGCCACTAATTAGTTCAAATTTTGCTAGTTTATTTTATCCAATTTATAAATGTTCGATATTATTTAATTAAGTTGTTATTTTAATATCTAGGGAACAGTAATCTCTTTAATCAAATCAGATTCCTTACAAAAAGTTTTAAAGTCACATGCATCACAGGTCCTTCTTTCAGGATTGGCTTTCCAAGAGTTCTGGATTCCTTTTCCACCAATTTCATTTAATATATTTCCTTCAATTGAAGAGACTACTTTGTCAAAGTTATCTAAGGATTCATTAATTAATGGCTTCTGTATATGGATTATGTGAATTGATCTTAAATTACGGTAATTGTCAGATATTATGGGCATATCTTCACTCATTTTCCAGGAGGTAATTAATTTATATTCCTCTTTATCTGGTAAGACATCAGTTTCATTGTTTTTTATTTGTTTTTTAAGTTCCTGTAAGTCCTTTTTGAAGTGGTGAAGTTCATTGAGGTAGAACAGTATACCTGCCATAACTGGTTTGGCTTCCGGCTGTTTGGAGCGTAGCCAGGCATATGTTTGAACCTGCCATTGGTGGTGTTGCCATGAGGGACTACCCACTCCCGGTCGGTTCATTCCTTTGTAATCTACAATTATTTCATAAGAATCTGAATCTAGATTATCTAATTTTTCTTTAAAGATGGGTTCTTGATGTAAATATTTTATTATCAGATTCTTGGATGATGCTTCTTCCAGTTGTACAGAGCTGAGAACATCCACTATACCGGTGACTCCATAGTAGTTTGAACGGCTTAATCCTTCTTTATAATTAGGCATATCCCTTAATCCTTTAAGTCGGACTTCATGATCATCAATTAATGGGAATAAATGGGGCCCCCAAGTGTTTATAGATTTTTCAGCCCTTAAACTGGCCACCAGCTTATGAGGATGAAGATGGTCTGGGCATAGTCCCTTCTTTTCTTCATCAGTTTCCATGGTAAAAGAACAGAATAAGTTTAACGGAGGATATAGTCCTCTGCTTCTCATTCTTTTATCGATTTCCATCTCTATTTCTCTTATTTGAGTTTCCCATTCCCATGGGAAATCCTTCCATTCTTCTTCCTTCCATTTAAGGTAGGCTTCTTCCATCACGCCGTGGATGAAGTTACCGAACCATAATTGTACCGGCATGGATGGTGGTAGTGTTCCTTTGTTTTGGTAGCGGTACTGTAATCCGCAGGTTAAATATGCCAGTAAATCAGAGGTTAAACTATATTCCGGTATAATATAGGGTTTGGATCTGACTGATACTACCATTTAAATATCTCCTTCTTTAATCATCACTATATCTTTTAAATCTTTCCAGTGCCATGTTCTGTCTCGGCTCCAACCAGTAGCTACATGCGGTATTTCCTCATTTATTAGGCTGTTTAAACCTATGAGTATTAATAGGTCCTGTGGTCTGCTGAATGCTACGAAATATAGTCTGGTGAGGTCATCGAAGGCACGGTCCATTCTGGATCTTTTAGGAGTTTGGAGTGGTGAACAGAATCTTATTTCATCTTCCATATTGCAGGATTTACCTCCATCATTTGGGAATCTTTTAAATGCGTTGGCGTGGTGTTCCTGCTTTATATCGCTACCTACATCCACAAAGACTATGGGGAATTCCAGTCCTTTGGATTGGTGGATGGACATGATATTTAATCTGTTTCTAGGCAGGGTGTCCAGTAGTCCTTCATCCACAGGTGCCAGAAGCCGGCGAAGAAGATGTACGGCATACGCCGGTAGCCGATGTCGGTGAACCACCGCCTGAGCCGGGGGTCGCGGATGACCGAGCAGGCCTTCACCCGGTAGTCGTAGGTGAGCCAGCGGCGGAGCTTAGGCAGCCACGGCAGGGACCCGAGGGCCCGGCCGAGCGAGAAGGAATGGAGCAGCGGGAAGCTCCGCGGCGTACAGTGAGCGCTCAAGAA
>MVQZ01000250.1 GCA_002067565.1 Methanobacterium sp. PtaU1.Bin242
TCCCCTGCAACTAATATATTAAAAAATTCATTTACTATTGCTGGAAATGTTACATCTGATGGTAGCTCAACCATTACTGAAAGAGGTTTTTGTTATATGGCTGGATCTGGAACCCCAACTACATCTGATTATAAAGCCACCGTATCTGGCACGACTGGAGCATACTCAACTACAATAGGTTCTTTACTTGCAAGTACATTATATTCTGTAAGAGCTTATGCTATTAATGCAGTAGGAACAGGATATGGTTCTACTGTAACTGTTACAACTATAGATGATCCGGCGGTAACAACAGGTTCTTCATCAAGCATTACAATAACTTCGTTTGATATAGCTGGCAATGTAACTAGTGATGGAGGAGGCACAATAAGTGAAAGGGGATTTGTTTATTCGTCAGAGAATGGGACTCCAACACTGACTGATTCTAAACTGGTAGTATCAGGCACGACAGGATCTTATTCAGGTTCTATTTCTGGTCTTATTGGCAATACCACCTATTATGTAAGGGCTTATGTAACTACGCAGGTAGGTACGGCTTATGGTAGTGTTGTGTCTGTTCAAACGAGTACAGCACCCAACACTATTTTAGCAGAACTATATTCGGCAACCGATAATAATTTAAACTATGCCAATATCAAAATATATACAGAGGCAGATGATGAATGGCATCACATGGTTATCCAGAATAAGGTTCTGTATATAGCAGATAGAAATTATGTACACCAGGTTGAAGATGTATCTGGTGGACATTACTTTTCTGGTTTTGTTTTAGACATACCAAGGCCTCAAAAAATCATATCTTTGAGTAAATATAAAACTGATCTTTTGGTGGGAAGTAAGATAACAGATGCAGTAAATGAGGGTGGTTTTTATGTATGGAACACATGGTCTGAATCTTTTACTATCCAAGACGAAGTTAAGGAGCCGGGGGTTAATGCTTTTATTGAAGGAGATAATTATGTTCTAGCATCAGCCGGGACTAATGGTAATTTATATGTTTATTCTAATGGTCAATTAGAACTATACAAAACAATTCCTGGTGATTATTCTCCAACCAAAACATGCACGATCAATCCCTATGCAGTGGCAAATTTTAGGAACATGCCCCTATTTGGAGTTAGTAATGTGGAGGGTAATCCATTATTACAGGGTATATACTCTTATGGATCTAAGGCGGCAGGATTTCCCTTTGTATTGAATCTTGAATTTCCAATATCGCAAAGAGATGGGGATGATTTCCTTTTGTCAAATGTGGAAATAGGAGCAATAGTAGTAAGTGGTAACAATCTTTATGTATCATGGAGAGATGGGGCAGATAATGTTGGGGTAGATAAATTAGATTGGAATAATAAATTAGATGGGGCATATTTTGAAACCAAACTGATAAATCCCGACAGAAGCATTTTGGGCAAATATAATAAGTATGTTGTAGCCTATAAATCTTTGCCAGATAACACTAGTATAAATTTAGCGTATCAAAAGAATCACGCAAGTTTATGGACCACAGTAACGCCTGTTATAGATACTATAAGGGGCTTAGTCTATAAGGAATTAGAAATAGAGGCTACAAGTTTCAGAGTAAGGGTTAAAATGGGAGTAGATGGTAATAATGCACCGGAGATAGAAACATCTTATATATTTTTAGAATAATATGGACTTAAAAGAGAAAATAGAAGAAATAGAATCATCCACCATTTTGGATAATATTGAAAGAAAAGAATCAGAAGATAGATCTCTTAAAGACATAGAAAGTATTTCAATGGGATCCGGGAATAGGTCTTTACATATTGATGAACAGGGGCTTTGGCTAGGTTCGGATAAATTTGAGGATGCCCCCTTTAAGGTTAGTATGGCGGGAGAATTAAGTGGCGTATCGGCTGGGGGGCTTGACCAAACTGCTGTTGTGAATTTAATCTATCCGGTAGGTTCTATATATATTAGTGTTGTTTCTACAAATCCCGGTTCTTTATTTGGTGGTACTTGGGAAGCGTTTGGTACTGGAAAGACATTGGTAGGAATAGATACTGCTGATGCAGATTTTGATACGGTGGAAAAAACTGGTGGTGCTAAGACAGTAACCTTGACATCTGCACAATCCGGATTACCTAGTCATAATCATACACAAAATGCTCATACGCATATACAGAATGCACACTATCATGATATTTATGCTCCAAGTAGTAATTTAGCAGCATCCGGTACAGCAATTGGTAATGAACTGGTAGGCAGTGGAAAGGATGCAGGAGGAGATACTAGAAATGCGACAGCTACTAATCAAAATACAACAGCTACTAATATAGCCAATACTGCTGCTGATGCAAGTAGCCCACATACTAATTTGCAACCATATATTGTGGTTTATTTTTGGAGAAGAACTGCTTAGGGCTTACTATAATGAATAAAAATAAATTATAATTTAATCTTGAAAGTATATTAATATGGCTACAACAGACACAACAATACCGGAGGAAGCATTGCTGCCAGAGGTATCTGCTATCAATGACAATGCTGGACTGCCAACAACTCCGGTAATGCCGGAAGATGTCCAGCCATTTCTGAATTATGTACAGCAAAGTTATTTAATAACTGGGGGGGATACTACGCCCATTGATCCTAATTTCGTAGAAACCTCAACTGCCCCAA
>MVQZ01000251.1 GCA_002067565.1 Methanobacterium sp. PtaU1.Bin242
CAACCCAGCAAGCGGGGCTACCGGAGTTTCAACTACCTCCCGAAGTGTAACCATCACCTTCAGCGAAAACATCCAAGCCGGAGCCAACTTTGACGGAATCTACATCAAAAACCTAAGTACAGGCAAAACAGTCGCCATAGCCTCTAAAATCATCACTGACAACATATTAACCATCAAAACAACCTACAACCGCCTGAACAACAACAACTACCAATTATACCTACCAAGTGCAGCAATCAAAGACACCGCAGGAAACAACCTAACCACAGCATATCACTGCACATTTAGCACAGCAGGAGAAGGTATTGATGATGTAATTCCACCTACCGTGACTTCAAGTAATCCAACCAGTGGAGCTACTGGTGTTTCGGTAACTTCCAGAAACATAACCATCACCTTCAGCGAAAACATCCAAGCCGGAGCTAAATTTTCAGAAATCTACGTTAAAAACTTAAGCACAGGGAAATTAACCACCATCACATCTAAAACCATAAGTGGCAACACTTTAACTATCACACAAACCTATAACCGCCTGAACAACAACAACTACCAAGTATACCTACCAAGTGCAGCAATCAAAGACACCGCAGGAAACAACCTAACCACAGCATACAGCTATCAATTCCAGACCATCTGATCCAAATTACTTATTTTTTTTCAATTTTTCTTTATTATCCAATTTTTTTATCACTATAATTGGGTTAATTATTTCCCTGAATTTGACCGGTAACTATTGATTGATGGTTTTTTTAATGTCCCGAATAAAGTAGGATTTCATTTAATAGGGATCATTTTTTATATCAGCATAAAGTAAATTTCATACAAATAAAAATTTGTAATAATAATTAAGATTACCAGTAATCTACTATGTGGTCATCAAAAACAGGTAGGAGGGTATTTTTATGATAGGTAAAAAAATTAGAATTGAAAGGATATTAAACCGGAAGACAGGGCGATGTGTCATTGTACCCATGGATCATGGGGTGTCAATGGGTCCTATTGGGGGAATCATTGACATGGCAGATACCATTGATGAAGTGGCAAGCGGTGGAGCAAATGCAGTTATAGTGCATAAAGGAATTGTTGGAAGCGGCCACAGAGGATATGGAAGAGATATTGGGCTAATAATACATTTATCTGCCAGCACATCTCTGGGACCTGATCCTGACAATAAAGTACTGGTAACCTCAGTAGAAAAGGCCCTGCAGATGGGTGCAGATGCAGTGTCAGTCCATGTAAATGTGGGATCTAAAAAAGAACCGGAAATGCTTCAGAAGCTGGGTACAATATCAGAAATCTGTGATGATTGGGGTATGCCCCTCATTGCCATGATGTACCCTCGTGGAGAGAAGATTAAAGACGAACATGATGCATCAGTAGTGAAACTCGCAGCCAGAGCAGGGGCAGAGTTAGGAGCAGACATCATTAAGACTAACTATACTGGCGACCCGGATACCTTCAAAGAAGTTGTGGAAGGATGTCCAGTTCCTCTGGTTATTGCTGGAGGGCCTCGTGTGGAGACTGATCGGGAACTTTTAGAGATGGTTAAAAACTCTGTGGATATGGGCGGAGCTGGTGTAGCCATAGGCAGGAATGTTTTCCAGGCTAAATCTCCCAGAAAAACAACCAGAGCTATCGCTGAGATAGTTCACAACGACTTGGAAGTGGATGAAGCTTTAAAAATACTGAAAGGATAAAAATATTCTGAATTGAATATGGAATAACTAGAATCAGAAGGTTTTAAGATGAAATTCGCATGGATAATGGCGGAAGGTATGGATTGGGATAAAAAAAAGGATTTCATAACCACTGCCCTTGAATCAGGAATAGACTATATAGTGGACTTCACAGACGTGGGTAATATCCGAAGACTAGGAAACATCACCCTGATTTCAGATATGGAAGGTTCAGACATAGTTTTAGTAGGTCGGAACGGAGAAGGAGACGGTACACTACCTTTAACAGATGATTCATCTGAATCAAAAGATTTATCCGCTATAAAAAGGCTTAAAAGGAAAGATAAACCCGTGGCTGCCTATGTTGAGATTAGCAGCAAGAAACATGAAAAACTGGCATCGCTTTTGGGAAAATTTGCAGACTATCTGATTCTCATGGGAAAGGATTGGAAGGTTATTCCGTTAGAAAACATCATAGCAGAGCTTCAAAAAGAGGATGTTAAATTGGTAGCTGCTGTTTCAGATTATGAAGAGGCCAAGTTAGCCCTGGAAACATTGGAATATGGTACTGATGGTGTTCTTCTATGCCCCCAGGATCTGGCGGAGATAAAAAAAGTGGCAGAACTGGTGGAAAAAATAGAATCAGAAAATTATCAACTGAAACCAGCCACTGTAACTAAAGTAGAACCTGTTGGTTCCGGAGATCGGGTTTGTGTAGACACCTGCTCCATGATGAACATAGGGGAAGGTATGCTAATTGGATCCTACTCCAAAGGACTCTTCCTGGTGCACAGTGAATCCATGGAAAGTGAATACGTAGCATCAAGACCTTTCCGGGTGAATGCAGGACCAGTACATGCCTACATTATGACCCCCAGCAACAAAACCAAATACTTATCAGAAATTGAAACCGGAGATGAGGTTTTAACAGTTGATAAAGAAGGTAAATCAAAAACAGTTATAGTAGGACGAGTTAAAATTGAAAAAAGACCCCTAATGCTGGTGGAAGCCGAATTTAAGGATGTTAATTTAAGAACCCTACTTCAGAATGCTGAAACCATAAAACTGGTTAAAGAAGATGGCACCCCCATTTCCGTGGCTGAACTTAAGGTAGGGGATAAAGTCATGGTTTACCTGGATCCTAACGCCAGACACTTTGGTATGGCCATTGAAGAGAGTATCATCGAGAAATGATCATATTTTAAAAAGATCCTTTCCTGAATTGGATATACATGAATTTGATGTGTTATAAATGGACAGCTATACCGTAGAAATTATAGATCCCCAAAAAAAGGATATGCTCTTCAATCAAGTGGCAGAAAAGGTTGAATTTGAAAGAAAAGCCAATATCCATGGTGCGTGTGTTAAACTTCTAACTGACAACCCTGACTTTAAAGAGGAGTGGGAAGATAATTTTAAATTTATGAATGAGGATATAAGGCCTCATTCTAAAATATTCTCCATATTAGATGGTGGAAAACTTCAAGTAATGTATGAACCCATCTCTAAAACTTGTATTATAAAAAATTGCGACTATTATGGCTGGATCAAGAGCATAGCCCTGGCTGCTATCTCAGATTTTTTTGAGGAATATCATTCTGTTCACCGCAGATATTCAGTGCATGGTTCTGCCGTGGATTATTATGGTCACAGTATGGCTATTATTGGACCTCCAGGAACTGGAAAAACCACATTAACCTACGGACTTCTCCAGGAGGATGATTTCAACTACATATCTGATGATTGGTTTTTCATCCGCCTATTTGAAAATGGAGTGATGGTGTATTCCTCAGAGAAGAATTCTTATATCCGGGATGATATAGCTGATGTCT
>MVQZ01000252.1 GCA_002067565.1 Methanobacterium sp. PtaU1.Bin242
ACACTTATAATTAATGGTCTCCATTCAACCATGATCTTTCACTTCCCAAAAAATTTTAATTTGAAAATACTCAACAGAATGTTTAATTTAGATAATTAATAAACTTTTCTTTTCTTAGAAGGAAATTGATGATGAATATATGAGATTGACTTCGAATGTGGTGTGGGGTTCATTTATTATTGTAATTAATGAAATGGATCAGCTTAAAAAATAATAGATATTTTACTCCTCCCCTTTAATCAGTGATCCAACCGCACCGCCAATTGCACCGATTATAGCACCACCTGCAACTTCAATAAATATCAGCATAAATAATCCTCCGGTTATACTTAAATCCAGCGTGCTTCCAATGGTTGAACCATATATTATAACTATTATAGCAGTAATTATGCCTCCTACTGTACCTACAATCATCCCGTGTATGGCTCCATTTATTGTGGTGCTGTTTGCCAGGTAACCGGTGATTATGGTGGCTATAAGGAATCCAATTAAAGTACCTGAAGTTCCCCCAATTAAACCAAGAATAATGCCCAGAGAAATTGCTAAGATAATGCCGATGATGATAGATCTCCAATTAATCATTTTTTTCCTCCCAATCCTGAATATTGGTTTGATTCATGTTAATTAATAATTTTTTCGTTTTTTCAAAATAAAGATAGACTGACACAGTAGTTTATGGGTCTTAATAGGGATAAACAGAGATATTATTGGGGACATGGTTTTAGAGAAAGAGATAAGAGTTAAAAGCATCATATTAATAATACCAAAATAGGATGGTACAATATGAAATACTCTCTTATCCATAATGGAACTCTTATAGACGGAACTGGAAATCAGCCAATTTATGATGCTGTGATTTTAATTAAAAATAATATAATAGAGTACGCTGGTCCTGAAGACTCTCTTCACATCCCCAAGACAAAGATTAGAAGGATAGATGCAGGTGGGGGGCATATACTTCCTGGTTTTGTTGATGGCCATCTGCATATAATGGCCAATGGATTTAGAATGGAAGACACCATTCATAACCCTTTATCACTCTACTTTTATAAGGCAGTGGAGAATATGCGTCTTACAATAGAAGCAGGGGTGACAACGGCACGTGACGCTGGTCTTGCTGATTACGGGGTTAAAATGGCTGTAGATCAGGGTCTGATAGTGGGACCGCGACTACAGGTTAGTATCTCACCCCTATCCATAACCGGGGGCCATTTTGATTTCTGGATGAAATCCGGGTTTGACATTAAAACATCTTATCCTGGTTATCCGGACAGCGTCTGTGATGGAATCAGTGGGGTGCGCCGGAAAGTGCGTGAGGTGCTGCGGGCTGGTGCTGAGGTGGTGAAGATTATGACCACCGGGGGAGTGATGAGTATCAACGATCGTCCTGAGTTTTCCCAGTTCAGCCCGGAAGAATTAAATGTTATAGTTGAAGAGGCAGGATATCGGGGGGTGGGAACAATGGCCCATGCCCATGGTACTGAGGGAATTAAGAATGCTGCAGAAGCAGGTGTTAACTCCATAGAGCATGGGACTTATTTGGATAATGAAGCACTGGCCATGATTAAAAAAAGGGACATTTACCTGGTTCCTACTCTGATAGTTCAGAAATTAAATAAAGAACATGCAGAGTCAGGTACCATTCCAGAATACATGGTGGAAGATGCTTTGAAGATAATGGATATTCATCGGAGAAATATGAAGAAGGCCTATAAAGCAGGGGTAACCATGGTTATGGGCACTGATTGTGGGGTGATAGAGCACGGAGTCAATCTACAGGAGCTTGGCCTATTATGTGATGTGGGTATGAAACCCATGGAAGCTATTCTATCCGGGACCAAAATCGCTGCCCAGCGTTTAGGATGGCAGGATAAAATAGGAACCATAGAACCAGGAAAACTGGCTGATGTGGTTATAACTAAAACAGATCCACTTTCAGATATAAATTCTCTGGGAAATCCGGATAATATAAAGGTAGTTATGAAAGATGGAAGAATAATTAAAGATTTGCCAAGGTAACAGGATATTAATATCATGATTTAATGTAAAATGGAGATTTGAATAATTTTTAAATTATTGGTTTTTAGAACCATAAAATAATGGAAAAATCACAATTTTAAATATTCATTATCTTAAACTAATTCAGTTTGTTTAAACAAATTTTTTCTTACAATATGTTTCTCCCCAATCACATAACGCCTCTAAAATGGTTAAAACTGATTTACCCTTTTTTGTAAGTGCATATTCGACCTTCGGCGGTATTTCTGCATAAACTTCCCGGTCAATCAGTCCATCCTTTTCCAGTTCACGAAGCTGTTGGTTAGCATACTTGTGTAATAATGGGTAAAATTCTAGTAATTTCACTGAAACGTAATGTACTTCCCCTTAATGCCCAGAGTATTAAAGGTTTCCATTTACCGCCTATTTCATTCACCGCTGCACATACCGTACAGCAGTACTCTTTATTTTCACTCATCAAATCACTAAAAAAGGAAGTCAGTACAAAATTGTGTACCATGTAACTTATCTGTCCCTGCTTTGTTTAAGTATAATTAGTTTGCTTTTATATAATATACCATAATAGACAGTCCTTAAAGTACATAATAGAATTTATCAGTATTAAATTTGTGTAATATTAAATCTACGATAAAAAATTACCTTATAATAAAAAAGAGGTATTTGGATGGCAAAAAACTCCAAAAAACAGGCTAAAATTAAAATTTCAGGGATGCACTGTGCATCATGTGCTCTGAATATTGAAAAATCTCTTAAAAATTTAGAAGGTGTAGATGAAGCCCAGGTAAATCTTAATGCTGAAGAAGCAAGTATAGAATACGATCCTGAAAAATTAAAGCTATCTGAAATGGAAAACGCCGTTAAAGAAGCAGGATTTGGTGTAATTAGTGAAAAGGTCACCCTCAAAATTGGGGGAATGACCTGTGCTATGTGTGTGAAGGCCATTGAAGATGTTTTAAACAAATTGGACGGTGTAAGTGAAGTAAATGTTAATCTGGCAGCAGAAAGAGCTTACGTCACCTACAACTCCCGAACGACTGGTATAAAGGATATGAAAGAAGCCATAGAAGATTTAGGATATCAGTATCTCGGTGTGGAAGGAGAGGAAACTGAAGATCTTGAAGAAAAAATAAGAGAAGAGGATCTACGGGGTAAAAGAAACCGGATCATCGTTGGTTTCGGATTTTCCATTCCCCTTTTTATTTTAGGTTATGCAAATATCTCCCTCCCCATACCTATGCCCTACTTCATGCTCTTAGTCTCCATCATCCCCTTCATCTATGTTAGTTATCCTATATTCATCGCAGCCTCACGTGCCCTTAGAAACGGACTTTTAGATATGGATGTTATGTATTCTCTGGGTATTGGAGTCGCTTTCATATCCAGTATTCTGGGCACCTTCCAGATAGTGCTTACCCCGGAATTCATGTTCTATGATACTGCACTGATGTTGGCAGCATTCCTCATGCTGGGAAGATATCTGGAGACCCGGGCCAAGGGAAACACCTCCACCGCCATAAAAACACTAATAGGAATGCAGCCCAAAACAGCCACTGTGATTCGTGGTGACCAGGAGATGGATATAAAAATTGATGAAGTGGAAATAGGTGATCAGGTGGTGGTAAAACCTGGAGAAAAAGTTCCAACTGACGGTACAGTGGTAGATGGTGAAAGTTATGTTGATGAATCAGCAATCACTGGAGAACCTATACCTGTGTTTAAAAATGCCGGTAAAAAGGTGGTGGGTGGGACCATCAACCAGAATGGGATTTTAAAATTCAAGACTACCAAAATAGGGAAGGATACAGTTCTGGCACAGATCATAAAACTGGTGGAGGTAGCGCAGGGGTCTAAACCTCCCGTGCAAAGAATTGCTGACCGGGCAGTTACCTTTTTCATCCCCACCATCCTTACCATAGCCCTGGTGGCGTTTATTCTCTGGTACTTCCTCTTGGGAAGCACTTTACTTTTCGGTCTTACCGTACTCATTTCCATACTGGTGGTGGCCTGTCCCTGCGCTCTGGGCCTGGCCACCCCTACAGCGGTTACAGTTGGTATAGGCCGTGGAGCAGAATTGGGGATCCTGGTTAAAAATGGTGAAGCCCTGGAAATATCAGAAAAACTCACCACCATCCTCTTTGACAAAACAGGAACACTCACCAAGGGAAAGCCAGAGGTAACCGACATACTGGCTACAGAGACAGATAACAGTACCTTGCTTAAACTGGCGGCCAGTGTGGAGAAAAATTCGCAACATCCCCTTGCAGAAGCTCTCCTTAATAAAGCTGATGCAGATGGAATAGAACTACTAAAAAGCAGCCAATTTGACAGTTTCGGTGGAAAAGGAGTAAAAGCAGTTGTAGATAATAAAGAAGTATTCATAGGCAACAGATCGCTTTTTAAGGATAGAAATATTCCTTTAACAGAGGAAACAGAAGAAAAAATATCTAAAATGGAAAGTAAAGGAAAAACAGCAATTATAATCGGATGGGATGATAAAATAGCTGGGATAATTGCTGTGGCAGACACTTTAAAGGAAACCACCATCACTTCCATCCGGGAACTGGATGAAATGAAGCTTAAGGTGGCCATGATAACCGGGGACAACTCCCGAACAGCAGAAGCCATAGCCAGTCAGATAGGAATAAAAAAGGTGATTTCTGAAGTTTTACCGCAGGATAAAGCAGCAGAAGTGATGAGACTTCAGGATGCAGGTGAAATAGTGGCCTTTGTAGGTGATGGTATTAATGATGCTCCGGCGTTGGCTCAAGCTGATGTGGGGATAGCTATAGGCAGCGGGACAGACATTGCTATTGAAAGCGGGGATATAGTGCTTATAAAAGATGATCTTCATGATGCAGTGGCTGGTGTGCAACTTTCCCGGAAAGTGATGGGACGAATAAAGCAGAATCTGTTCTGGGCATTTGCCTACAATGCCATACTCATCCCCGTGGCAGCGGGAGTTCTCTATCCCACTTTTGGAATTACTTTCCGCCCGGAATATGCGGGACTGGCCATGGCCCTGAGTTCAGTTACCGTGGTAAGTCTCTCCTTAATGCTTAAAAGATACATTCCACCTGCAAAAAATCCAGTTCAATAAAAATTTAACAAAGAATAAACAGAAATAATTGATGGTGATATAAAATGGCAGTAGATCCCATATGCAAAATGGAAGTGGATGAAAAGGAAGCCAAATGGGTCAGCTCATATAATGGCAGGAAATACTACTTCTGCGCCCCAGGATGCCTGAAAGAATTCGAAAAAAATCCTGAAAAATATGCTGAGAAAGATTAAACTCTTTAATTAAAACCACCAACTCGAAATAATTTAGTAGGAGATTATACATGGCGTTATTGGATGATCTTAAAAAAAAGGCCAATAAAGAACTGGATAAACAAATTAAAGATCATAAACATAAGAAAAATCTGGAAAAGATGGCTAAAAATGAGCTTAAGAAGCGTTTCAAATTATAGTAATATTTAATTAACAAATAATTTAGAAATTAGAATCAAAGAAATGTATATAATAAAAATTAATCGGAAATATTAGATTAAAAGATTTTTAACTCACTTAATTATATTTTTAATTTATTAAAGAATCTGGAGTTTTCTTAAGCTTGTGTTTTAAATCTTCTAATCACAAAATCCTTATCCAGGGACAGCAGAAACGAAGCAGCTCTGGGGCCCTGTTTTTTCCCTATAATAGTTTTATATATGGCCTGAAAGGCTTTTTGGGGTTTCATATCCAGATTCTTAAGTATCAGATACATTTCATCTTGCAGTTCCTCTGGGGTGTAGTCACCCTTCTCCAGCAGCTCTGCTACTTTAAGGAGGAATTCCTGTTGAGTTTCAGTTAAATCCACCGGGGTTAGTTCTTTTTGTACTTCGAATTTCACAAATGGAGGTGCATATAGTTCAAGCCAGTTTTTAACCTGATTTATTCTCATTTTCAGCCGTTTTGAATCTGTTTTATCCAGTTCTTCCCAGTTTTTGTCTTTCATATCCAGGGGAAGCTGTGAATTCCTTTTTAATATTTCAAAGATCTCCTCTTTATTACTGCCTATCTGGCTGGCCACGGTAAGGAATCTATAAGATGGCTGAAAGGGCATGGATTCCGGGATTTTGATCTGGGAAATTTCATAGATCTTTTTAAGTTTCAAAGCTTCTTTGGGGGATGTTTCCTCATTATCATAGTAAACCCTTTCCACCCTGTCGTATTGCTCGATAAAATCAAGGAAGGGCATGGTTGGATTGAAATCTTTATGTTTCATGGGTTTGCTGCGGAAGATAAAGTAATTCAGGGTTTCTGGGGAGGCGATCTCTAACCACTGGCCCGGAGTAAAGAACACACCTTTGGATTTGGACATGGCATCGCCTTTAAGGGTTATCCACTCGTAAGGAACTGGATAGGGTGCGTCATACTCATAAATTTCCCGGGATATGATTTTGCTCACATCGTAGGATCCTCCACTGGCCGCATGGTCCTTTCCAAAGGGTTCGCAGGTGGTGCCGAATATTTTCCAGCGGGCAGCCCACTCCACTCTCCAGGTAAGTTTTCCTTCACCTGATTTTATATCCATTTCCCCCTCTTTACCACACTGGCACCGGTAATAGATGATGTCATCCTCATAATGATAGGCGTAGGTGGTGTTAACCCTGCCACATTCTTCACAGATGGGATTGTAGGGTAGCCAGTCATCCTTAAGGGGATGTTCCCGGTACTGGTTGAATATATCTCTTATCCTGGACGCATTGGCCAGTGCGGTTCTTATATAATCGTTATAAAGACCATCCTGGTACATCTTTGCCCCGGAGTAAACTTCCAGTTGGATTCCGAAATCATCCAGAGTGTTCAGGAATGGTTTCTGGAAGTGTTCTACGAAACTTTCACAGCAATTCTCAGGACAGGGTATTTTGGAGTAAGGAATTCCCAGATATTTTTCATAAGATGCAGGTAAGGGGTAGGGAACCTTCCGAAGAGGGTCATGGTCATCGGCAATCCAGATGATTTCAACCTTTTCACCAAGTTTTTCAAGTGATTTACCCACGGCATTAGCTATGAAAACGTCACAAGAATTTCCAATATGTATGGAACCGGATATAGAAGTTCCACTGGCTACCACGTGTTGGTCCACGTCCCAGTTAGTTAGATCAGATGCAATTCGTTCAGTCCAGTGTTTCAATCAATTCACCTTCCATTTAAAAATAAAAATTATGATTTTATTAAAAATAATAAGAAAAGGGATGAAAATTTATTCAAATACGTTGGTTGGGGCTTCATCCAGCCATTCATTCACGATTTTAATGGCGCAGTAGCTTCCGCACATGGTGCAGGTGTCAGGGTCTTCTGGTGGCCGGTTATCCCTGATGGCACGGGCATCAGCAGGGCATATGGAAGCATTGTACTGAGCTTCCCAGTTTAATTTTTTACGGGCGTTAGCCATCGCAAGGTCTTTTTCACCGTGGTGTATCCCTTTGGCCATATCACCAACATAGGCTCCTATTCGACTGGCAATAACTCCCATTTTCACATCTTCTGGTCCGGGGAGTGCCAGATGCTCGGCAGGGGTAACGTAGCAGATAAAGTCTGCTCCAGCAGCAGCGGATTGGGATGCACCTATGGATGAAACTATATGATCGTAGGCAGGAGCGATGTCAGTTACAATTGGTCCTAACATGTAAAAGGGA
>MVQZ01000253.1 GCA_002067565.1 Methanobacterium sp. PtaU1.Bin242
CTCCTCCGTAGGAGCACCAGTTACAACAAAACATAACAAGTTTTATATCATCCTCAGCCATAGAGTTTCCTCCTTTATTTGTCGATGTACTAATTAGTGTACATTACTATATGGATATAAAAATAGTAATTATAAAGGTTACTTATAAAACAAATTCGAAAAATTTATATATTTGAATATGAATCTGTTAATTTTTAATACTGGTTGAATTGGGCCTTTTTGAATTTTTAACCTATTTAATTCTATTTAAGCAGGAATAATCCCCTTAATACAATTTATTATACCCTTTATCACTTAAAAAAAATCCGGTTTATTTGCCTAAATTTAATTTGCATGGATTTCACTATAAGATCTCACTATAAAATGCTGGAACCTAATTTAGAATATAAATTCAATTAAATGGTAAATAAGACCATGAAAATAATATTAAAATGAAAAGAGAGCTGATGATATCAATAAAGGAATTAAATGATGATAAAAAATTTATCCAAATTTAACAAGTTTATATAAAATAAACTAGAGAAATTATTAGTTAGAGTAGTTATGAAATTTCAATAAAACTACTAAAAAAATGGTGGTGGTGGAACTGCTACTTGAAATAACAGATCTGGCTGTGGAAGTAAATGAAAAAGAAATTTTAAGCGATATAGATTTATATATCGGTGAAGGGGAGACACATGTCCTTTTAGGGCCTAATGGATCCGGTAAAAGTACTTTATTTATGAGTATTCTGGGATTTCCTAAATATAAGATAACCAGAGGCGAGATCATCTTTAAAGGAGAAGATATAACCAATTTATCCACTACAGAACGTGTGAGAATGGGTGTTGGTGTTAGTTTCCAGAACCCTCCTGCTATAAGAGGTGTAAGGCTTAATGATCTGCTGAAGATTGAACACCATGAAACTGATGAAGAATTAAGCCCAGAAATGATGAAAATGGTGACCAAACTCAAATTTGACGAAAAATTCCTGGAGAGAGATGTTAATCTGGGTTTTTCTGGGGGAGAAGTAAAGAGATCGGAAATATTACAGCTTCTGGCCCAGGAACCTGATTTTATAATGTTCGACGAACCTGATTCAGGAGTGGATATTGAAAATGTGGAACTGTTAGCAGAGGAAATAAACATCTTGCTGGATAAAGACAAAAAACCAGGATTAAGAGAAAAGTCAGGACTTTTAATTACCCATCTAGGTTATATTCTCAATTTTGTTAATGCAGAAATTGCTCATGTACTTATGGATGGTCAAATAGCCTGTTCAGGTAGTCCAAATGAAATTTTAGAACACGTTAGAAAAGAAGGATTTAAAGGATGTGTTGAATGTTGCAATCCGATACACTGAAAGAAAAGGCAGAAAAGGCTAAAAAGAAAAAAGCCTCCCTGGGTGAAGATATAGAGCTTGAAAAATATGACCAGGAAGAGGAAGGGGAACATGAACAGTTAGAATCTCTGGAAGAATTGCCTGAAAAATATAAAAAGGACATCCTCCAAGTAGGTGTGGATCCCAGCGGTGAAGGCCGTGCAGGATCATTCATGCAGCTTGATCAATCCCAGATATGTTCTACTTGTCAAAGTGAATCCATAGAAATGATGGGTATTCAACAGGCAATGGAAAAATATCAGTGGCTTTCAGATTATATGTGGAAAGCGGTGAATGTAGATACGGATAAATACACGGCAGAAGCCGCTTTAGGAGAGCCAGGAGGTTATTTCATAAGATCCATGCCCGGGACCAAGGAAGTATTCCCAATTCAGGCCTGTATGTTCATTGGAGACCAGAACATAAGGCAAACCGCCCATAACATTGTAATTGCTGAAGAAAATTCGGAGTTACACATTATAACTGGTTGTTCCACGGGTTCAGATGTGCAATCAGCCCTTCATATTGGTGTATCAGAATTTTACATTAAAAAAGGGGCAAAAATTACCTTCACTATGGTTCACAACTGGGCAGAGCAGGTGGAAGTACGGCCTCGAACTGGAATTTTGTTGGAGGATAATGCCACGTATATCAATAATTATATACTCACCAGCCCGGTGAGAACCATCCAATCTTATCCCACCGCCTATTGTAAAGGTGAAAACTCCAGGGTGCTTTTCCAATCCATAATGGGTGGTCAAAAGGATTCTATTATGGATACCGGTACTAGGGCCATATTAACTGGTAAAAATTCCAGTGCAGAGATGATCACCAGAGCTGTTTCCAAGGACGAATCCCAGATATATACCCGAGGACATTTAGCGGGCCAATCTCAGGAGGTTAAAGGCCATTTGGAGTGTATGGGATTGGTTTTATCCGATGATTCCATGATATACTCCGTGCCTGAATTGGAAGGTAGTGCCACCAATTTAGAGCTTTCACATGAAGCAGCGGTAGGTAAAATCGCCGAAGAGGAAGTTCTGTACCTGATGTCCCGTGGTTTAACTGAAGATGAAGCGGCCAGTATGATTGTAAGGGGATTCTTAAGCATGGATATCACAGGATTACCACCAGAACTTGCTGCTGAAACCAAAAAAATGCTGGACCTGAGTTTACAGGGAATGTAACCATCTTTGACAGTTTATGAAGGGAACTTAAAATTTTTAATTTTTTTCAAATTTTTTTATTTCAAATTTTTTTTTAAACAGAAATAAAAGGTGTTTATTATATGTATCTGAATGGTGAAGCATTAGTTGGTGAAGGAAATGAAGTAGCACATATTGACCTGCTTATTGGAGATAAATCAGGTCCGGTGGCTGGCTTTTGCTAATGCACTTGTTAATCAAGTGGAAAAGCACCCCCCCATTATTTGCAGTCATTGCCCCTAATCTGGTGTGCAAGCCTATAACCATGCTTGTGCCTAAGGTCAGTATTAGAGGAATGGAAGATGCAGCCCGAAATTTTGGGCCTGCCCAGAAATCTGTGGCCATGGCTGTTGCCGATTGTGTGGAAGACGGTACTATCCCCCGGGAAAATGTGGAAGATCTCTGTATTAATATGTGGAGTTTTCATCCATCCCGCTGCATAGGATTATGAAAAAATTTATCAGTACAATTATGAGGCAACAGAAATAGCCATAAAAAGAGCTATTAATGAAGAACCATCTATTAATGAAATATTAGATAAAAAAGACTCTGCAGAACATCCATTCTATAAATAAGCCATCCAATTTTCTTCTAATTTTTTAAAATTCTATTTTTATTTTTGAAGTATTTAAGCAAGATTATATTAAAAATAGGATAAAATTTAATTCTAACTTAAAATATATAAGATTTTATTAAACCATATATCTAAAATAAGATTATGAAGTAAACAAATCCTAATTAAAGGGCAACCAAATTAAAGGAGTAACAGAAATAAAAAAAGTATTTTATTCGGTGATTATTATGAATTCACCGACCTTTTCTACTTTTCCAAATGGCACCAGAAGCATTTCTCCTTTCTTTTTAGCACCCTTGATTGTTACATTTCGGCCTTTATCAACCTTAATGACTACATCGGTGATTTTACCTGTTTTTCCATTTATTACGAGTTCTTCAAGCTCTCCCAATATTCGGGCGTTATTGGTGGCTACTTGGTAGCCCTTTATTTCGCTCCAAACCTTTTCTTCCCCTTTTATTAGTTTCCTCTCTTCGACAACCATACTATCACCTGAAATTTTCCCCAGAGTTATCCAGATGTTCCTCTAGAAATTTTATGTCTTCCTGGCTATTGATATTTAAAGCCAGTTCGATTTTATTGATGAATAGAATTTTCTCATCTTGTTGCTTGTTTATACTCCTTAAAATATTTAAACCTGATGGTATTATGCCCTCGAATTCGAAAGATGGTTTCAAATTATTTATTCTAAAAGTTTCCTCTGGAACGGCCACACAAAGGGCTGGTTTACCACATTTTTCATATTCCTCCAAAACAAAATCCAAAGTTGAACTCTTTATAAGGGGTAAATCAGCAGTTATAGTTAGTAAAACCTGATCAACTTCTAATTTAGAAATTATAAACTTTAAATCATTTACATATCCTTCTGCTGGTGTTTTAATGGTTTCTATTCCTTGTTCTTTAAGATATTTTTCAGTGTGAGGGGTGTATTTAGTGGTTGCCGCCATGATATCATCAATTTTTTCAGCACCCTTTAGAGCCTGAATAGCCCTATCTATCATGGGTTTACCTTTGATAAGGATAAGTGGTTTTTCTAAAGGGGATTTCATCCTGCTGCCCTTACCACCAGCCATTATCACAGCTATTACCATTGGTAAATCTCCTAAAATTTATATAAGTTTATATTATTAATTTTTAATTCTTTAACTGTGCCCCTAACCTTTAAAACTAAAAAAATTGGGCGCATAGATAAATGAAGATTTGCCTAAAAATTAACCTTTATTTTTCTGTAACTTTTTTCTCTTCCCTAAAATGCATGGTCCGCCTCTTAAACCACCTAATGGAACTTTAGGAGTACCCATTGAATTCATACATCGGGCCATAACTGCAGCACCCAGGGCCAGGGCATCTGATACAAAAATCACATCTTTAAAGTAGTCTTTAGTGTATTCCAGAATGATTTTTGGTTTTCTACCGGTGATTCCTGCTCTGCCGGTTACTCCCAGAACTGAACCTTCTGTAATTACTTTTTCATCAACTGCCTCATCTATTAATCTTTTAACGATAAGTGCGCTTACATGGTCCAGTGTAGCAAATAAAGTGTGCATATCAGATTCTACAATAATTTGGTGACCAATATCGGTAAGTTGGGGTATCTGGTCACCGTTAACCCCTATATCACAACCTATAAGGGTTGTTCCTGCATTATAGGCGGCTTCAGGGTCTACTGGGACTGTTCCAAATCTATCCCTTCCCTCTGGTACTTTTCTGATGTCAACATGTTCATGTACCATTTCTGCATATTTTTTTGCAGCTTTCCAGTCGGCGTTTTTAAGAATCTCTCTACTGTATAAATCCAGAGCCGCCCCTCCCCTTTTATCCACTCTTTCAGTTCCCCTGATTATGGCATCGGATACCGCGCCAGCCAGTCCGCAGAAATTTCCAACGGTACGGGCATAAGGTTCATCAGCATTGGTTATTCTACCTGCCAGTGTGGTTCCAAAGTCCATGGAAACCACCGGATTACGATAATCAATTTCAGTCCATTTGGCACCTGCTTTTATACCAGCAGTAACCAGTTCACCTTCCATTTCATTTGCAACTACCACCTTTCCTGTTGGTGGTACTACACTTACCACCGCACCGTCAAATAATACCTGATCAATTAGGGTGTATCCTCTTAAACGTTCTGGAAAATTATCGATAGACATGGCTGGTGCCATCTTTCGGGGTGGTATCCCAGCATCCAGGCAGCCATTGGCCAGTGCTATTATGAGATCTCCTACTTCATCTGGAGAGGCAAATCCTGCTGTAACCCCAGTTGAGCGGACAACAAAATCAAGGTCTTCATCAATATCCAGTTTGGCCCTATTAACTGATTCCTGAATGGTGTTTTTAACCATTTCTGCAACTGATTCTTTAGTAAGTTCTACTTCCCATACCGTCTCTCCGAAGACTTTTTCCCCTTCTTTGGGTGGGCGGATATCCCTGGTCATTTTAACGGTTTTATCAATTAGATAGGTGTGACTATCCCTTAGATTTGTGGCAGTTAAGATGCATTTGGTGGTGGTATTTCCCAGTTCAACTGATGCCACGATATAATAAACATCAGGGGTCATGGATATTCCGGCGCCTACTCTTTTTTTAACGCTGTATGGATTGTATTTTATGTCATCGAAGCCTACATATCTGCTTTTTGCGATGACCGGTTTTGGACTTCTATTAAATATTCTCTTAAAAGGGGACAAAAGAATAACCTCCAGATAAACTTCAATACATAAGATTTATCCAAAATAAATATAAAGATTATGAAATCTTCTTGACTGTTGACTGGTTGTGAAATTATTATTGAGGTCTAAAACCTATATAATTATTGAGGTCTAAACTTATATTTGAATATAATCTCCCCAGTTAATGCCAAAAATAAGAAAATTAATTAATCAAGCCAGCAAGGTCAATCGGATAATTGCATAGGATAGATAAGTGATCAGGAGTATTATTCCTCCGGTTCTGGTGAGTTTCATGTTTCCCATTTTTATAAGGAGAAGAAGCATTAAGGTTACCAATATCATTACCGGGGCGTCGAAGGTTAAAGAAAGTGTTTCAACCGGTATGGCCATGAATAATGCAGGCACTCCAATTCCAATGAGGATGTTGAAGGTGTTACTTCCTAAAACAGTTCCTATGGAAAGATCATGCAAGCCTTTCATGGCTGATGAAAGTGTTACCACCAGCTCGGGTATACTGGTTCCTATGGCCAGTGTGAATAGGCCCATTATCATCTCCGGTATACCTGCGATCCGGGCTATTTCCACCCCGCTGTATACCAGTATCCTACATCCAATAATCAACCCCACAATTCCTAAAATTGCTAATCCTACGGTTTTTTTGTTAATTTTATCTCTGCTTTTTTTCTCTTGGAGTTTTTCTTTATTATGGTTATGGATATTATGGTTCTTTTGAGCTTTAATTAAACGCCATAAATAAAATGCATATAAAACTATCATGAAAATGGACGCAGTCCAGGTTATGTTTCCAAATAACATGAAAAAAACCAGGATTAAACCTGTAACCAGTGTCATCAGTCCATCACGGGTAATTCCCCGTGTATCTGTATTTATCACACCGGCGACAGTGGCAGAGATACCCAGTATGCCGGCGATATTCCAGATGTTTGAACCAATGACTGTTCCCACTCCGATTTCCACGCTGCCGGATAATGATGCAATTACGGCTGATCCAAATTCTGGAAGAGATGTTCCAATTGCTGATGCTGTCACTCCCAGTATAATTTGGGATATTCCCAGAGCAGAGCCAATATCAACCAAGTTATCCACAAATAAATCTGCTGATTTTATTACAATGATCAGTGAAACTGCCAAAGCACCTACAAGAGCCGCAAGTTGAAACAAATTACCACCGGAAATATGTTTCCTTTATCCCCTATATAAATGTTGTTAAATCCTTGTATAAATATTATTTCTTGAATCCATCCCTTTTTTCTGAAGATCATTACATATAACTTTTGGCCCAAATTAAGCCATAATATGGGTTTTTTTACTTTAAAAAAACCATTCCAAAAAGCAGTTAGATATTAATATTGGAATAAAGGTTTGATGGATTGAATATAATAAATATTATTTTTTCAGTTGAAATTTTGGGAAAAAAAGAAAATAAAAAGAAAAATGGGTGAAAAAATTAACCCATTAAATACATAGTTATAGCAGTTTGAAGAATGGGTGGTCTTCAACCATTTCTGTTCCAATGTCTTTTGCTGCTTCTGCAAGGAAGATGTCACACATTGCACAGGCAGGGAATGCCATGGAAGCGTTTTCAATTGGTCCTATAAGCACGAAGTCTCCACCTGCCATCTGCATGATCAGGTTGGATCCTACGTCAGCTACAGGCCAGGCTTCTGGGTGTCCTTCTCCACCTTTATCTTTGGCTTTTTTATAGTTTCTCATCCAATCCCAGGCGGATGGTACGTTGTGTATACCTGCGCCTGATGGGTATCCCCATTTGCTTTTCTGCATGAAGGATGCTCTGACTGCT
>MVQZ01000254.1 GCA_002067565.1 Methanobacterium sp. PtaU1.Bin242
ATTACAGACAGTGAAATTATAATCAAACCCTATGAAGCTGAGGATATAAGCGACTTATATGGAAAAGCCATTAAAATAGAAAGTGATGGAAGTGACTGGCAAGAAATGAAACGAGAACTTATCCTTAAAGGCTTAAAAAAAGAAGGCATTGATTTATGAGAATACTAGATGCAAATGTTATCATTTACTCTTTCACTGAGCCAAGCAGAAATATTAATCCAAAAACGCTTGAAAACATGAAAAACGCCATAAATATAATGGAACGTTTAAGAAAAGGTAATGAAACTGTTTATATAACATCAATACAAATTAGCGAGACATTGAATTTAATTGAATCATCAACTAACACTGAGACATCGATAAGAGTTCAGAAATTCCTCTTGGATAATCCATTCATCAAAATCATTGAAATAACTCATATAGATATGATAAATGCTCATCAAATCGTGAAACAATACAGGTCGAATAAAATAGGGTTTAATGACGCAATAGCATACATAGGTATGTTAAAAACAATGTGTACTGAAATATACACGTTTGATAAACATTTTGACATTTTCCCAGAGATTAAACGCATAGAAAAATAATAATTATTTTTTTTAGCTAAAAAAGAAGTTCTGGGCTATTTTAGAAAATATGATGAAGCCTACATATCTGAAGCTGCTGATGACCTGGAGCTGGATCTTCAATTGGTCCATCGTATAGTTACAGAATTAGAGCAAGAGGGGCGCTTAAAAGGTGTTTAGATTGATTAAAAAAATCTATACTGAAAAAGGAAAAGTCATAATGGGTGATAGAATTATTGCTGAAGCAAGGAAAATCTCTGACGTTAAGGTTATTACCAAATCAGGGAGGCATAAAGCTCAGAGGGTCATTTTAAGAGATAATGCCTATTGTTTGATAGATAAAAAAATCAAATTCATTAAATAATATTTTTAACACGTTTGAAAAGTTGAGTAACTCCCCTTCTAAACATGTGGTCAGACTCTTCTGCCCTGAATGTGATATATTTTTTCATTCTGGATCATCAAAAACAACTTCTTCAGGGTTAAAGTGTTCTGGGTCGAATTTCCCTCCCATCCATTCTATCATCTCTTCGTATTCTTCATGTTCCGGGTTTTTAATGATTTCCAGGAGTTTTAGATATCCTGGAACACCTCCGCAGTCTTCTGGTGGGCTGGCTCTTCTTCCTTTAGTGCAGATGGGATATTTAACATCATCCTGTCGGTTCAGGATCTTCTCCAGTTTTATTTTATGCTCCCACATTTCACCAAAGTCATAGATATAACTGGCATTTGACCTTCTAAGCCATTTATATATGTTTTCCACCTTTTCATTTTCTATGCTGATCTTTTCATTTTTAACATAGAATTCATGCAGATGACTGCCACTCCATCCCATAACATTTAAAATGGCCATATGCAGATCATGGAAGCTATAAGTTTCAGGAACCAGTAACCGGCGCCAGACAGGTGGTTTTATATCTTTCAGGTCAATTCTGATCTGATAAACATGTTTAAATAACTTCTTGGCCTCCTTCTCCCAGTTACTGAATTCATGGGGAAACTTATGATAGTTTTCCTTAAACCAGTTTAAAATCATGTCAGTATAGTAACCATCATCAACCAGGAATTTTTTATCATAATCTTCAGGGGTCATGTTCATATTTATGGCCAGGATAATAATCCGTGCCCCAATACCATCTTCCGGGTCCATTTTTATAAGTTGCCGTAGTAAAAATAGTGCCTCATCTACTTTACCATACTCCCATAGGTTGGTGGCTTTATAATAGATGCTGTTGATGATATGCTGGTTTTCTATATGGTCACCGGTCATTATCTCTGGCCATTCACCTTTTTCATTGGTTATTAATTCAACCGCTCTTTTATAAGCTTTATCCAATATTTTATTTGCTTCTGATTCATTGTTTTCTTCTTCCAGAATGAAGAAAAGTTTTAGATAGGTATTTAAAAAATCAGGATCCTTTTTAATTAGCTGTTTTAACTCTTTTTTGAGTTTAAAATTATCATAATCTTTATGAATTAATTCCTGGAATTCATCCACTATGGGACGTGTTTTATCAATAAACCTGTATATGGTGGGTTTTTCATCAAATAGGGTGGTTTGTTTTGTACCGGTGTATGAATTGCCCTTATCATAGGGGTTTTTCACTGTGACTGATATGTTGTAGTCTTCTTCATTTAATCTTTCATTGATTAAAGCCTGGATTGATTTGTTCTTCAGCAGTTCTTTTATTGTCTCTTCATCAAGCTGGGGTGCATCATCTTCCAGAAGGTCCTGGATCGATTCATTTCCCAGCATGATATCCATTAATTCTTCATCATCACCGAAATGGCCCAGTGTTTCCCTGAATTCGTCCAGAGCTTCTAGATAGGGAACCCTGCGTAGTTCTATTCCCAGCTGAGTAGTTACAGGTTTCAGGAAGATGAGAATTTCCTCTTTTTTAACCATGATCTCCTGGGGTAAGGATTGTATATTTTTCACTATTTCCTGAAATTTTTCCAGTAAAACCGGCGCCCACTGGTTGGGTTCAGCCACACCAGCATTCAATATAATACCAGATTCTGTTTCTCCCCATAATATGGAATAGAGATAGTAGGGTCTATCATCCTCCTGGTCCTGGACAGCTTCAGGGATGTTAAAAAAATCAGCTTCCCAGACTCCCTGGTGTTCCAACTTCTGAAGGTATTCCAGGGCATCTTCATCCACCTTTCCCATCATCACTTCCCTCTTCTCAGGTTCTGATGGTTTTAGCCATTCATCCTCCCAGTTAGAGCCACCCTTATCAGGTACCCGAACCAGGAACTGGCCGATTTCAGGAGGGGTTAATAGTTTGGAGTCTTCCAGGAAACGTTTGCAGATCACGATGGCCTGTTCCAGTGCCAAGGTCAGGAACTTGGCTTCGGATTGATCTAAATACCAGGGAAGGTACCCGGGCAGGTAACTTCTAAATAGGGGCCATTCATTACGTCCTCTGAATTTTAACTTCAGTTTCCTGATTATTTCATAATCCTGCTTCTCTATATATTTCCTGTCTTCAAAGGAAGCCATCAAACATTTATGATCAAATAGGGTTTCATTAATATCTGGTAAAATCTCTCCTGATTGAATTTTTAATATTTTATCTAACCCTTCAGTACCCAGATAAACTCCCAGAGCAAAATGTTCACCAGCATTTCCCATCACACAGCAATAGCCAATTTCACCATTCTCCGGATTAAAAACACCGAAGATGTCATCGTCCCACATCCATTCCCATGGTTTTAGTTTCTTAAAATTTACAGCTGCTGAATATAGTTCTTTCCATTCTAAAGTTGACGGTGGTTTGTGCTTCATTTTTATTACCAGAACCCTGAATTAATAGCAGTATCTTGATAATTTTATGAAATTTAGCTAAAAATAATCTTCGATTTAAACAGGAATATTAATTCATTTCTCAAATTTTATGTAACGGGCGATATACTGGGCATATTTATCAAAATCGTCCAGATTATTTTCCATTATCTGGGAGATCATGGCCGGATCAATCTCCGTGTACATATGCACCAGTATGTTTCGAAGTTTTGCTGCCTCAGAAAATCTCTCCGCAAACTGCACCGGGATTATTCCTTCTTTTCCCAGTATAATTATTATGCTCCGATAGTCTTCTGGTTTTTCCAGGTCTTCAGAGGAGATTATGACTTCCCCAATATCCAGGGCAGATTCAATGGCCAGTTGAAGGTTACGTTCAATGGCAGATTTTAAGAGATAGTCCTCTAACAGTTCTTTCTCACTTGTGGAATGTTTTTTTAAAAAATCCACGTATCCCAGCATATTTTTTATTTTCCGGGCGATTTTTTCTTCTCTTTTCATCTGTTACCTTCTGCAATTTTTTTAATCAGACTATCCGCCCATCTTTTATCATAATATTGGCGGTCCAGATATCGGGACATGATATAATGCTCTAAATCCACTTTAAGATTTTTATCCCGGATAAGAAGGGGATAGTTTGCCTTGATAATTTCGAAATTAAGAGAGACTGGAGCATCGTTCATAATGACCAGATCCAGTCTCTTGTTCAGTATATCTCCTAAATCAGATATCAGTCCAAGTTCTAAGTTGAATTTTTCTTCCATGTCTAGGGATTCATCTAGAAAGATTGCCAGATCCACATCACTTAGTTTACCTGTCCTTTTTAAGGCTGCAGATCCAAAAAGATAGGCCAGCTTAATATGATCCTGTTTTTGCAGAAATTGCTTTACTTCCTTCTCATGCTTCAAAGAATCACCTTTACTATTAAATTGTATATCTTTTTGGATATTTAATTTAATGGATAAAATGCAACAGTAGCTTGTTTCCCACTTTTATTTAGATCTAAATACCAAATTATTTAAATGAGTATTACAGTTATATATGGTAGTAATATAATGATCTGTGACAAGAAGTGTGAGAGATTTCAGTATTCAGAGGCATCACAGAATCAAGAAAAGGATTTAAAGTGGAATAGAGAGGGTCTTGAATCTGGAGGATAAAGGATGATTAAATGGGACTGACTCCAAACATTCTGTAAATGGTTTTCTAACTAACTCATTGGTTTATTACATAAATCATGAATGAGAATTTTACTTTGAAAAGCATAAATACTATATTTACATGGTGAATTTAATGACTTGTGAAACTAAAATTTCAAAAGGTTTTCAAACTGTTGTTCCATCGGACATAAGAAAAAAGTTTGATGTAATTCCTGGAGATATTCTAGAATGGAAAGCCACCAAAAACGGGGCGGAAATTCGATTTCGAAAGAAAGTAACCATTGAAGACATTTTTGGAATAGTTAAGGGGCCCAAAACTGATGCTGTAGAACTTAAAAAGAAGTTACAGAGAGGAGAGAAAATTTGATATTTATCGATGCCTCTTTTTTCATTGCAGCCCTTAATAAACAGGACCAATGGCATGGAAAGGCCGGTGAAATCCTTCCTATAATAAGAAAAGAGA
>MVQZ01000255.1 GCA_002067565.1 Methanobacterium sp. PtaU1.Bin242
AAAGGAACTTAAATGGTTTGAAAAGCTTCGCTGGTTTTTATCCTCCGACGGATTTCTGGTGGTTGGTGGTAGAGACGCCGGCACCAATGAAATGGTGGTGAAACGCTACTTGGAGAGTAATGATATCTATCTGCACTCTGACATCCATGGTGCCCCTTCCGTGGTAATAAAAAGCAGCAGCGCTGAGATAACAGGAAATACTATAAGTGAAGCGGCGAACATGGCGGCTTCATTCTCCAGTGCCTGGTCTAAGGGCTTTGGATCGCAGGATGTCTACTGGGTACGGCCAGATCAGGTGTCAAAAACCCCCCAATCCGGCGAATTTGTAAATAAAGGCGCATTTATTATAAGGGGGAGTCGAAATTATGTCAGAGGAGTTCCGCTTTTAATTGCAGTGGGAATAGTGGACTATGAAGGTGAGAGAATCATGGCCGGCCCTCCCTCAGCCGTCAGTAAACACACCGATGATTATGTGATTATAAAACCCGGTTTCACCAAAAAAGAAGAGATCTCCCGTAACATCTTAAGTAAGATTGATAAAAAGCATATCCTAACCCTGGATGATGTGATACGAGTCCTACCATCTGGTAAGTGTGATTTTGCAAACGAAAGGGATTTGAGGATGATAGAACTGAATAGAATGGGGTAATTTTGTAATTAATCTAACTTTATTAAAAAAATTTACTTATTCTTCAATCTCTTCTTTAATAAAAAATTAATATCAATCAGATATTTCCCTTCTTCATCTGAGATTATCACTGAATCGTTTTCCATCAGGGATGTGAGATTCACCTCGTAGATCCCATGTTCCTTTACCATAATGGTCTCTACGGAGTTTCCTTTACTTTCCTTTATTTTTTTTACACGACCCTGGTGACTGTATTCAAAGAATTTACTGCCACAGTGGGGGCATCCTTTAAGTATGATATCCTCCGAGTCTCCTTTAAATTCTGCGCCGCATTTAATGCATCGATGCACCGGAATCACCGAGATTAGCTATCATGGAAAGGAAGTTTGATTTTTTCTTAACTGCTTTCATTACATTGGCCGGGCCAATAATGGTTATGCCCACGGTTTTCTTCTTGGACAATCCGAAAAAGGCTGTTTTATCCTTTTCCAGGGTGTAAATATCGATTCCCATAAAGTTTTCCACATCTATCTCCCTCATGGTGGTCTCTATAAGCTCAGCTTCCTCCTCTGGACTTAACCCGCCTTCAATAACCACCAGATCGCCATTTTTAACCCGATCCACTATCATAGATACTTTCTCCATACTGGTGTGTGAGTTAAGTGCTGTTGATGAGAGAAAATCCATTTTTAGACCATCAGTATTAGAGTCCATTTTTAAACCTCAGTTATTATCTAAATCTTTTCACCATGGCCTGGTAAAGATCAGCGGTGTTTTCACCGTGTAATGCAGATATGGGAACCACTGTGTGCTGGGGAAACACAGAATAGATTCTGTCAGGTGCTGCACTAGGAAGATCGATTTTGTTGGCCACTATTACAAAGGGTATTTTACGGGCTTCCAGATTACCGATAATGGTGATGTTAGCCTGTGTAAGAGGATCCTGAGTGGCATCAATCACCAGTAAAACCCCAGTTACATCATCCAACCATTTAATAGCTTCTATTATTCCTTTGGTAGCTTCTTTAGCTCTTTCTTTAGCTTCAATTTCTGACAGGCCAAATTTAAGGAAGTTTTTATAGTCAATCTTAGTGGCTATTCCTGGTGTATCAATTATATCAAAATCCAGTTCCACCCCATCATGGCTTAAGGTCACATGCTCCTGCCGGTAAACCCTCCTGGTTTCATGAGGTATCTCCGAAACCAAACCAATGGGTTTTCCAATCCAGTCGTTGGTCATCCTATTTGCTAGAGTGGTCTTTCCAGAGTTTGGATGACCATAAAATCCTATTTTAAGTTTTTTATTCTTTCCAAGAAGTTTGTTAAAAATATCTGTGTAAAATTTGCGCGTCAAAAATCTGGGCATACTCACCACTCTTATCATTCCTCGTAAAATTCACCGGGTTCGAGTATAACAACTTTTATACTTGCATTCAATGCTTCCACCCTTTCAGCAAATTCCAATGGATTTTGCTGGATTACAGGAAAAGTGTTGTAATGCATTGGTATTAATATTTCTGGTTTTATCCAGTCCGCCGCAATAGCCGCTTCCCTAGGTCCCATAGTAAAACGATCACCTATAGGGAGTAACGCTATGTCCGGATGGTAAATGTCTCTTATTACGGTTTTCATATCTCCAAAGATACCGGTGTCTCCTGAGTGGTAAATTTTTCGACCGTTCTCCAGTCTTATGATGTATCCGCAGGAACTTCCTCCTGCACCCATTTCATCCATAAAATCCATATCTGAAGAATGGCTGGAGTCCACCATGGTCACTTCAATATCCTGAAATTCCACAGTTCCACCCATATTCATTCCCAGACTGTCAAAGCCCTGTTTGGATAGATAAACAGAGTTTTCATGGTTGGCAATGATGGCTGCTCCGGTTCGGTTGGCAATCTCCATGGTATCCCCAAAGTGGTCCTTATGCCCATGGGTTACCATAATTAAATCAGTGCTCAGTTCTTCCACCATAACCGGAGAAATAGGATTGTTACTAATAAAAGGGTCGATGAGAATCTTTAAATTATGGTTGGTGATGATCTGGAAGGCGGAATGTCCTAACCACCGGATAATCATGGTTTTATCTCCAGATCAATATCCTGGGAAATTTCCCATGCATCTTCAAATAGTCTTTCAATTTCTTCTATTGATTTTTGATCCTTGTAAACCACTCCCACCTCATAGCTTTCATATATGGGATCTGTGGATATGATCAGTCCATTGCTTTCATCAGCAACTATGGCAATGGTGTGCACATGAGGCATGGTTCTTATTTTTACATCTTTATCAATTAAAAGCCTTAAAAGTTCCACAGATGCATCATCATCCAGGCTAGCTTCCTGAATAATCATGCGACTTTCAGTATCCATGAATTTTTTCAAAATACCCACATCGATGTTCCTGACCCAGGGATACATTATCAGTATTCTGTTATTAGCCTTGGAGATGGTCTCCATCATGGCTTCCTGAACATCTCCTGCATCAAAAGACCAGATTATACCTGGTTCTTGGGACTCTGATTTCAGTTTACCCAGAGTTCCTTTAAATGAATCAAGTCGTTCATCTATTATGCTTTCAATGTCCTTAGCATTCTCTATGTAACTTTCTTTTAAGCGATCCAATCTTTTTTTCACAAATTCGTCTTCTTTCTTCGGCTGTATGGACCTTAATTTGTCCATGTCTGGTCTTTTTGGAGTTGGAGGTTTTTCCTGTGGTGACTCAGCTTTAACCGGTTCTATTTTCTTAGGCTTTTCAAGCCCCTCCTCTGATTTATCAGCTTTAACCGGCTTTTTAATTCGCGGAGATATTTTTGAGGTTAAATCTGGAGGTACGGTTGAAGATCTGCCTTTATCTGCCTTCTCTATTTTTCTTTGAGGCTTAATTTCGCTCATTCCAATCTGGGGTTTTTCTTCTCCGGATACCGGCCCAGTTTTATCCACAGCTAATTCATCTTTTGCGGATGTTGAAGGTGCCATTTCAGGTCTTTCTGCTTTTTTTGGCCTTCTTATTCTGGGCTGAGGTTTAATTGTCTTCTCGGGCTTAATTGTTTTTTCAATGTTATCCAAAGTTTCCCTCATTTTCTCATCTTCTGAGACCTTTTTTTCCACTTTTACTGGTTTTGGTCTTGGTCTCATTACTGGTTCTGTTTTGGGTTCTACTTTTGTGGAAGATGGAGACTTTTCACGAGAAAGATCTATTCCGGAACTAAATAATACAACTAAAAAAAGTCCAAATACGGCTAAAATTAATCCTAGAAGGAAAAGTAAAAAGTTCGGTGGAGTTGTAAATCCGAAAGACATGGCATAAAAGCCGGCAATAATTAGAAGTCCCCCAAAAATTGTTATGATTAAATTGATCATCTTCTACCTCCAAATATTATTATGTTATGGATTTATATAAATTATAAAGGTTTCCCCCAATTTGTTTTTATCTGAACCTCATCATTATTTCTCTCTGACTTGTTTACAGAATTATTCCATAAACAAATACATTCTTATAGTTTTATAAATAATTATAATTTTATTAATCGGCTTTTTCTAAATATTTATTTTATTAATATTATTAAAATATTTTATTTTAATTAATTTTTTATTAATATATTTTTAAATTCCCACAACACCTTGAGCCTTGATGTATTTCAATATATCTTCAATGAAATTATCTTCCCCATCCACATCACTCAAACTCCAGGCTAATTTGGTTATTAATATTTTCTTCTGTTCTTCCTGCTGAGAATCTATATAATAAACAATCCTATTAAAAAGTGTATCAGCGCTTTCCAAATTTAATGCTTTACCATTTTTTTCCATTTCTTTAATCTTATTTCTAAAAATTCTTTTAAGTTTATAGGAAGCATTCTTCACTTCTTCATCATTAACACTTTCCAAATTTTTTATAAGCGTTTCTATTTCAAAAAAATCAGTCTTAACCAGGCTGAATATAATTCCATCCGGTCTTATAGACTGGATCCTTTTAACACCATGATATATATCAAAATCATAGCCGATCATACAGATTTTTCCATCCCTTAAAAGATTCATTAAAGATTCATTGAAAGTCTTATCAGAAATATTCGTATGGGAGTTTCTCATTACATGTCCTAAAAGCTCTTTTTTAGACAGTTCTTTTTCATCCAGAGCCTCTAAGATTAGTTCCTTTAATTTGTAATTTCTAGGCATATAATTTCACTACCAAACACTTTTTTTTTAATATGTGATAATTTGCACATAAAACTATATAAATACTAATAGCCTGTGATGAAAAAATATATTCAAATTATATGGGGGGAAGATAAAAAATAGGGAGGATGATAAGAATAGTAATAATGAAAATGGCGTGGTTAAAAAAATTGATTAACAATAAATAGATATCATAAATAATAGATAAATAATAATAAGCAACAATTTTATATATTGTTATACCAAAAGAATATAATAACCAATATGGGGAGGTATAAAATATGAGTTTTGTAAAAGACGAAGGTGGACAAGGCGCAGCTGAATACATCCTACTGTTCGGGGGAGTAATCGTCATAGCCATAGTCGCACTATGGATATACAGAGCCTACTTCAGCAGCAACTCCGGCCTAAACGCA
>MVQZ01000257.1 GCA_002067565.1 Methanobacterium sp. PtaU1.Bin242
CCATCAAAAAATAAATTTTACCTATCTCAACAGGGATACCCAAAAAAAGGGGGATATCTGAATGAAATTGGAAAACAAGGTTGTACTGGTTACTGGTGCAAGTTCCGGAATAAGAAATGAAATAGCCAAACTATTTTCAAAAGAAGGCGCATCCATAGTTGTAATTGCCAAAAGAAAAGAAAACATGGAAAACCTCATCAAACAGATAGAAAATAATGGTGGAAAAGCCATTGCTGTTTCAGGAGGCTTAAGCCCCGAAGAAGAAATCCAAAACGCCTATGATGCCGCTGTAAAAGAATTCGGAAAACTAGATATAATAGTTAACAGTGCAGAAATAGCAGACATAATCGCACCAGTCGCTGAAATGGGAGAAGGCATCTGGGAAGTTGACCTCAAAGTCGATTTAACAGGGGCAATTTAAAAAAAATAAGAAGTATGGGGTGTACTGTTCATTGATAGGAAGGCATGCATCATTAGCATTGATGTCTATAGCAACCTCACTCCTGGCCTTCCAAAAAATGACTAAATAGGGCATCATTTCCACACAACAATATCCTCGATGCCCTATTCTATAATCTATAATTTAAAACCTTGCCTTATAATTAAAATTGTAAATTTTTATTTATAATCTCATAAAACGGAGTTCCATCAAGATCTCATGAAATCGAATATCAAATCTTATGCATATCAAATAAATTGAGAAAATTTGTAGTTGTGGAAAAATGAAAACCGTATCAGATGATATCTTAATAGAGGAAAATGAGGATACATTTCCTGAATGTACTTCTGTAAACTTAGCCAATAATCATGAACGCAGCACTATACTGGTTGGTATTTTAGGGTGTGGTGCCATAGCTGACATTATCACTGATTTTGCATCAAAGGGAAAACTTGGTGTTGATCTGAAATTTTTCTATGACCAGGACTTTCAAAGGGCTGAAACCCTGGCATCGAAAGTAAATGGGATTGGTACCAGGAATGTTCATGATATGTTAGATTATGTGGATCTAGTGATTGAAGCCGCATCTCAAAAGGCAGTAAGAAAAATCATTCCACACATCCTTAAAAGGGGAAAAGATGTCATTATCATGAGTGTGGGTGCTTTAATGGACCCGGAATTTAGGAATCAACTGGAGAATCTGGCTAGGACAAATAACTCCCGGATATACACACCATCTGGTGCTATTGTGGGTCTGGATGGCATTAAAGCAGCCTCTGTGGGCGATATCACCAGAATAAACCTGGTGACGAGGAAACCGCCTGAATCGCTGGGAATTTTAACAGATGAAGAAGTTGTATTATATGAAGGTAAAGCCAGTGAAGCAGTGCACAAATTCCCTCAAAACATGAATGTGGCTGCAACATTGAGTATAGCCTGTAAGAAAGATGTGGATGTAAGGATCATTGCGGATCCTAAGGTTAAACACAACTATCATGAAGTTCAGGTAGCAGGTGACTTCGGTGAACTAAAAACCACCACCCGTAATATGAATTGCGCCACTAATCCAAAAACAAGTGTTTTAGCAGCTTATTCGGCCATTAAACTTCTTAAAAGTTTAAATGAAAAGTCAAAAATAGGCACTTAATTAAAGATCATGTTGTTTAAGATCCGAATTCTTAATAATAATTATTGTGACAGTTCAATATTTTAAAAAAAAGTATAAATTAAGGACACACCTTAATTTTAACCTAATTTTAATCTATTAATCTATTTTAACCATAGGTTTGATTAGATCTCTTGGTTTGTCTTTCATCAGGTAGAGAGCATCTTCAACTTTTTCCAGTCCTTTGAATCTATGGGTAATCAGTAAACCAGGATCAAAGCGTCCACTTTCTACAACATTCACCAGTTTTTCCATTCGAACTCGTCCACCGGGGCATAGGCCACCAACAACGGTTTTATGTGCCATACCAGCTCCCCATGCGTCACGAGGAATTGGTAAGATGTCTCCAGCGTTTTTATAATTTTGTGTACCGAAGTAGTTTATGTTGGATATTGTTGATCCTGGTTTGGTCATTTGAATTGCCTGGGCAAAGGTTTCAGCGTTACCACCGGCTAAAACTACAGCATCAACACCTACTCCGTTTGTTTCAGCTAATATCTGTTCTACGATATCACCTTCTCTGTAGTTAACGATATCAGTAGCTCCATATTTTTTAGCTATATTTATACAATCTGGACGGCTTCCTACTGCGAATATTCTTCCAGCACCTCTTAATTCTGCGCCAGCTACAGCATTTAGACCAACGGGTCCAATTCCTATGACAGCAACGTTATCTCCTATTTGGATATTGGCATTTTCAGCACCACTAAATCCAGTGGTAACCATATCGGTTAGCATAAGGGCTGATTCATCAGACATTTCATCTGGCTGGATGGCTAGGTTAGCATCAGCATCGTTAACCAGGAAGTATTCAGACATGGATCCATCTCTTACAAAGGTAAACTGGTATCCACCTAACAGACAATCCGCATGCTGGTGAAAACCACATTGTGAAGCTTTAGCACTCCAATTAGGTGTAATTGCTGGCACAATTACTTTGTCACCTGGTTTGAAGTCTTTAACTTCGCTTCCAACTGAATCAACGATACCTATTGCTTCATGCCCTAAAATACGGATCTCTCCTTGAAGATCTAAACCACCTTCCCATACTGTGTGGATATCTGAACTGCATGGTGCAAGAGCTGTTGGTTTTATTATTGCATCTTTAGGTCCAGCTTTTGGTTTTTCCTTTTCAATCCATTCCACTTTGTTGGGTGCAGTCATTGCAAAACCTTTCATATTTTCCATCTCCTTTTTTAATGTTTGAAAATCGTCTTACGATAATTTGTACAGCATTTTATCTAATCTGACGTTTTTCAGTGATTTTATATACTGCATCATACTATATAAACATAGCGAATACTCTGTTTGCAATGATTAATGGTGTGTATTTATATAGAATGTTCTCTACGTAATAAAAAGAATGAATTTTAGATTACGATTAATTTTGATCACTTAGATGATATTTAGCCATATAACATGCTAAATATTGATTTAAATTGAAATAAAAAGATAAATTCTTTTATTTATGATATTATCATAAATTAATTAATTTTTTTAGGCATCTAGAGCATATAAAAACCATTTTTTTAGAAATAATAAATTAAATATAAATTTATGAAAATTAAAAAATAAAAAAACTAAGTTTAAGATATAAAAATAAGTTAAGATCATTTTGAAAATGATCTTTGGAGTGGTCCATATTTTTTCACGGTGTTGTAAAATTCTTCCATGGTTTTCTGGAATTTTTCACCCTCAGATGCGGAGATCCATTCAAATCTGAATCTTCCATCGTTAATTCCAAATTCGGGGAGCAGATCTTCAATAAATTTTGCTCTTCTTCTCCATTTGTAGTTCCCAGCGTCGTAGTGACAGTCTCCAATGTGGCATCCTCCCACAAACACACCATCAGCCCCTTCCTTGAATGCTTTAAGTATCATAGAAGGGTTTATTCTCCCAGAACACATTACCCGTATAATTCTCACGTTGGGGGGATATTGCATTCTTGCTGTTCCAGCAGTATCAGCCCCTCCATAACAACACCAGTTACAACAAAATCCAATTATTTTAGGATCATTCCCTGACATTTTTATCACCGATTGTTTTGTAAAATGATTGTTCAAAATTATTCATTCTTTCTCCGGGCTGTAGAGTGGTGGTAATTCATCACTAATCCCTGCTGTGAATCCAGTTTGATCCCGGTATTTTTTCTGCATCTTATGGAAGATACGGGCCACTGGAATTTCCATAGGACACACATCTTCGCACTGCCCACAGTTAATGCAACTGTAACATACATGTGAAAGCCTGACTCCCTGAAAGGTTAGAGGATCTGGTGGTGTGTCTCCTGAATCTTCATAGTACTCTTTTTCCAGATCACATTCCCGACAGTAGCATAGGGGGCAGGCATCTCTGCAGGCGTAACATTTGATGCACCGGTTCCAGTATTCATCCCACTTCTCCAGGGAGGGATAATTTTCTTCCAGGTATTTGTTCTGGAATTTCTGGGCCATCTTTATCATCACACTTTCCACTTTCCCTCGTATAGCCACAGCTTTTCCTGATGGGGCTTTGACTTCTATATATCCATTTTCTCTCGCTTTTTCCACCAGTTCTTTTCCTTTGGAAGTTATTATTTCTATGAATGTCCATCCTGGTTCTGTTCCCCAGTTTCCACAGGCGATATCTGCGTTTCGGGGAATCTTCTGTTCACATCTTTGACAGTTCACTCTTCTCCCATATCCTTCATCTTCCAGGTCATCAATTTTCAGTTCTTTATGACTGTCATCGGTAAGTTCAATGATAAATTTACCCTTGTCAATTTCTTCCTTCACCACATCAGCCGGATCGATTTGGTAGAATAGTTTTATCATTTTACGTGCGGTAATTGGCAGTACCGTGCCTCCACAGTTGAGACCTACTTTATAAAGTTTATCACCATCAATTTGATGCCTGTTTTCCAGTTCTTTGATGGCCATAGCATCACATGGCTTTACAGCTACTGCCAATCTCATATCCTGTAGATATTTACTTATTAATTCCCCAAACATAGTGGGGGCACAGTGTAGAGATCCGCAGGTCTCAATCAGGTCTTTTGAATCTTCAATTAAGCTGGGAATGCCATCATAAATATCTTCTCCATGGCTCAGGTTTAAAACTCCATCAACCAAGTCACAGTCAAGGAGGTATTGGAAAATAGAACTTACCGCCCCTCCACATTCTCCTTTTTCCAGTATATTTTCATCCTTTGCTCTGGCCAGCAAATATTCCGGTTCCATATTATCACCTTAAAATGTTATATTCAATTTTTCTGCAATTTTCTGGATGATAGTCACATCATCCAGGGCTTCTCCTGCGGCAGGAACTATTTGTGGGAATTTTTGAGTATTATCTGTATTGTTGGTAAATGATCCGCCTTTTTCTGCCCAAAAAGCACCTGGAAGAACTATGTCAGATAGTAAAGTTGTGTTGTTTATGGTTGTAGCTTGTGTGATTAAAAAATCGAGATTTTTAAAAGATTCCTCTGTGTATGATACTGGATCATCTCCAACTACATACAGTAATTTCACACTTTCGATGAGGGCTTTTAAATCGTCTGTATCTAATGCGGGAAGAATGTTCATAGCTCCTCTGGAGTTGCAATCACCCATTACCGGAATTAGTTTAGAATTCGACTTCGATACAATTTGATAAAGCTTATTCAGTTCTTTTTTATGGTCTAATTTGCCTACAACAATTGTAGAACGCTCATCTAGCTTACTTTGAATTTCAGAATCCAGTTTATCCAAAAATTCCCTTATGGATGTAATTTGGATGTATTTATTCGCGTTTATACCAGTGGTGGTCTTCTCAGGATAATCTGTAGCGATTATAATAGCACCATTTTCTCGAGCCAATATTATTCTCCTTCCCATTAAGGGATTGTCTTTTAAAACATCTCCTATTACCAGGATAAACTGTGAATTCTCCAAATCCTCAAGAGTACCGGTTTTAAAATCAAATTTGGGGAAATTATGGTTATAGTAACCTATGTTTTCCACATTCAGAGCATCAGCAAATTTTTTTAAATTCTTGCATTCTTCGTTGGTGCAGTTTCCAGAGGCAAGAATTCCAATATCCTCTCCTTTAAGAGAGTTAATTTTTCGAGCAGCCATATTTAGAACTTCTTCCCAATCTGAATCCACTAAATTCCCCTTTTTTATGAGAGGTGTTCTTATCCTGGTTTCTTCACCTAAAAATTCAAAACATTCCCGTCCCCGTAAACAGTTTTTTCCTTCATTTACTGGGTGTCGCTTGTAGGGGTAGGTTCCTACCACTTCCTGATTTTTGGTTATGAGGTTTATTCCACAACCTACACTGCATGAGGGACAGATAGTATGGGTCACTTTCATCATTTTTTCACCTTACTTTATCAATATAAAGTTATATCTGTTCTATTTCCTTATTTTATATAATTTAAACAGCCTAAATTAATCTAAACGTGATTTTAATCGAATTATTCTCAAATAAAGTAGAATATGAGAATAAATATGTTTTAACACCATCTCTTTAGGGTAATTTGCGAAATATCAGTTATTTGTGCATTTGATGCGGCGTTAATAGGTATTTTAATGTCTTTGGTTTCATTTAACAGATTATTCATGGTGTCTATACTCTTATCTAAAATTAGATCGGATAATTCGTTAAATTTAGTCTCCAGATCAATGTTTTTGTCTTTGCATTCAATTATTCCATGAATTGCAAAATTTAGGGAAATTTCACCAACTGATGATAATGTACAAATATATTCCATGATCTTTTGGTCTGTTTTCGCGTAGTCAATACTCCAATTTAAATTCAGATCAAAATCACAGTTTTTGGGGGTTTTTTCCGGGCGGACCATCTTGATTTTACTCACGTAAACATTTATATTATTAGTACTTACAGTCATTTTTATATTACCTCCAAGAGGATTAAATTCTGTTATTTTCCACCCTATAATGATTAAATCATCGTTAATCCCTGTTTAAAATATTATTAGAGTGTAATTTGTCAAATTATACACATATTTTTCTAAATATTCATTGAAAAATCCCATACATACATTGAAACTTCTTTAATAAGTCTTCAAAATATGTTTATAATCACATATTAACGTAAAAATATCTGTTTTTACATTATAAATCTGTTTTCAATGATATTTTATTATTCCAACATGGGATGAGGGGTGTTTTTATCTAATATTCCTCTTTTGTCCAATTTAAGGCTGCTTAAAGGCCTTACTATGAATATCCTTTAAACTTTTATCATATATAAACATAGCGAATACTTGGTTTGCATCAATTAATCATTATAAAATGATTGTTCTATAAAAAAAATCGGCTAACCTGAAATAAGGAGAACTATACAATCTGCTGAATTTTTTCGTATAACGTTTAAAGCAAAAAACAGCCCAAATTCAATGGAAAAATGATTTTATAATTATGGGTATTTTTCTATATAGTTATTTTTCATGAATTTTGACTACAAACATTCCTATTCATTACATATCATACTGTTTTTAACTGTTGAATAATTAATACAGTTAGTGGACGTTATAGAGTAATTTGTACAATTATATACGTATATAAATAATTATGTCAGTTAGTCTGTTCCCTGTAACTGAATTATAATGATTAATTAATACAAACAGAGTAATCGCTATGTTTATATAGTAGAACTTCCTCATTTTTTTTAACAATAAGTGAAGGATTAAACATTAAAAAATGAAACGAATAAAAAAACGGAGTGTTAAAAAAATGAAGATAGCAATAATTGGTGGAACTGGTGGACAAGGTTTGGGAATTGCAATACGTTTTGTCCAGGCTGGGGAAGATGTTATAATTGGTTCGAGGACAATGGAAAAAGCTCAAGCAGCTGTGGATAAGGTTAATGATCTTTTGGATGATGTGGGTAATCTTAAAGCCGCTGAAAATCCAGATGCTGCATCTGAAGCTGAAGTTTTGGTTTTAACAGTACCATTAGCTGCGCAGAAATCTACTTTACTTTCAATTAAGGACGGGGCTAAAGGTAAACCGTTACTTGATGCTACAGGACCACTAGAATCAGCCATAGGCGGTTCACCCATAAATTACTTGGATCTTTGGGATGGTGCTGCTGCAGAAAGATCGGCTAAAATCTTGAAAGATGCTAAAGTGATCTGTGCTTTTAATAATATCAGTTCTGCGGCGTTG
>MVQZ01000258.1 GCA_002067565.1 Methanobacterium sp. PtaU1.Bin242
GGCCGAGACCGCCGTATATGGCAAGTCCTGCTGAGTCCGGTCCTCTGTGTTGTAATGCGTCCAGCATTTTGGTTAATGTATCTCCTACTGGATGGAGTTTCCTGTCTTTAAATACTACGCCTGCTATTCCACACAATTTAAAACCTCCTTAATGAAGTATTCATGAATTTTGGTATCTTGAGTTAGTTCAGGATGAAAGGCAGTGGCTAGACAGTTACCATCCTGCACGGCCACTATTTTATCTTTAATTTTTGCCAGTATTTTTACCCCGTTGCCTACTTCACTGGCATAAGGGGCTCTGATAAATATTCCGGGAAATTTACCGTCGAATATTTCGATTTCTTTTTGGAAAGATAGTCTTTGTCTTCCAAATCCATTTCTTTTAACTTGCATATCTATTAGCCCTAATAGAGGTTGTTCGTAGTCTGTTTTTGTACTTAACAATACCATTCCTGCGCAGGTACCTAAAACAGCTATTTTTTGCTTTTTTATCACCTGATCAATGCTTTCTTCCTTTATTAATTTGCCAATAACTGTACTTTCACCACCGGAGATTATTATTCCCTTGCATTTTGAAACTTCAGACGCTGTTTTAACCTTTAAAATTTGAGCTGGGGTGTCCATTTTTTTTACAGCTTTCTGAGTGGTTTTTAGGTGTTCGTAAACATCTCCTTGTAGGTCTAAAATTCCTATTTTTATCATATTATGTATTTCCTTTAGATCGAGTATATTATCTCTATTTGTAGTCTGATAATATTTGAAAAAGCTAATATATAAATTTAAGGGAAATTGGTTTCCGGCCAAATGTTTCTTTTGAAAGATGACGTTCTTAAATGATATTTAATATACATTGTTCAGAAACTGGTAGCTAAAGAATATTATAACTGAACAGTTATATAAAGTTTTCCTAATTCTACTCCCAAAGATGAACCTGTGATCTTAATAACTTTAACTAATTGGCGGAAAAGTTCATAAATGAATTATTCAGCTAAAAATTTTTCTTCTAAACTTTGCAATTGTTAATTAGAATAGTTTTAAATCTAATTTTTATTAAGGATAAATTTCAAATAAAAACAGTAAACAGAACTAAATTTGGAATAAGAAGACAATAATAATATTAATCTAAATAATAATTAAACAAAAGAAGTTTGGTTATCAAAGTTATTAATCAAAAAAAAGGTGAAATTATATTTCAGGGTCTAAAAAGGGATCTATAATGGATTTATTTAACTAGATTTCCAGAGAGTCCATCACTCTTTCTGTATTCATTTTAACGATATTTGCAGCGTTTTTGAAGGCCTTAGTTTCATTTTCATTCATTTTTATGGGAATAATGCGCTCAATACCGTTAATTCCTAGTTTAACCGGTACACCGAGGCACACATCCTTTATATCTTCTATTTCTCCGTCAAGATAAGCGCTTACTGTTAATATTTTCTTTTCATCGTTTAATATGGTGTTTACGATGTTGGCAATGGCATAAGCAGGACCATATTCAGTTGATCCTTTTTTGTTTATCACATAACTACCGGCATTGATCACTTTTTTCACCATACCTTCCATATCAATGGTACCGTCTAGGGCATAATTTTTGAGTAATATTCCACCTATAGATGTGGAACTTACCAGAGGCACCATGTGATCCCCATGTTCACCTATGACTCTGGTGTGAATCTCACTTACATGAATGTTGAAGTGTTTTGCCAGCATATTTCTTAACCGCAGAGAATCTAAGTGGTTTCCCAATCCAAAAACCTTGTTTCTATCAAAACCAGAGGCTTTTAAAGCCACATAGGTCATAACATCAACTGGGTTGGTTACAACTAGTATTATAGAGTGTGGGGAATGTTCTGCAACTATCCTGGAATATTCGGCGACTATTTTGGCATTGGGAATGGCAATTTCCGACCTTGACATACCTGCTCTTCGAGGTACGCCTGCAGTTATTACCACCACATCAGAGTCATGCAGATCTTCCATATTACAGGATGATTTAATTGAAATCCGGATATCTTTGGCTGCCATGGCATCGTACATATCCAGAGATTCGCCTTCGATTTTTTCAATACTATCCTTTCGTGAAATTAATACCAGTTTATTTACCACATTTTCTTCAGCTAGACAAAAGGCAGCGGCCTTTCCAACCCTTCCAGAGGCACCTATTACACTAACCTTCAATCTATCACCTTTGAAACATTATTTGATTTATTTTATTTTAAAGTAATTGATATTATTTTATTAAATAGTAAATTTGATGTTATTTATTTTTTCCAATGATCAAATAAAAGTTATTATGTAAGATCTATTTATTATTAATTGTTAATCATTTACATTTCATCCAAAAATTTCTCAGCAACCTTTCTTACATAGCTACTTTTATCATTTAAGGCCTTTTTCAGAGGTTCAACTGCTCTTTCATCACCAATGGTTCCCAGTGCCCAGGTTGCACCACTTCTTACAAAACCACTTTCATCTTCCATGGCGTTTATCAGGGGGTCTACCGCCTTTTTATTACCTATCCTTCCCAGAGCCCAAGCCGCCCCACCCCTAACTCTCCAATCCGGGTCTTTCAGTAATCCAATTAGGGGGGTGGTGGCAGCATCTCCCATTTTGCTTAATGCTCCAGATGTTTCACGTCTAACCCACTTATTTTCATCTCTTAAATTATTTATCAATGGTTCAACGGCATGTTCATCCCCAATTTCTCCCAGAACTCGGGCAGAATACCTTCTGATATTTTTATCCGGACTGTCTAAAGCATCTATGAGGGGTTCTACTGCTGGTTCTCCTATTTCTTCCAGTAACTCGGAAGCCTGTACTCTTACCAGTTCATCATCATCCTGTAAAGTTTGAATCAGTCTTTTTATATTATCTTCCCTTTCCATTTTCATTCCTCCACCTTGAATTTTTTTAATTAAAATAGAAAAAATATTCTTCTTGGTTAGTCTTGAATGGATGACAAATTTAGTGTGTTTATTATATCCTTAACCAGCAATATATCTTATTATATTATATCCATCAGACTTATTCAAATAATAAAAGACTGATCAATATCATACTTAGATAATTAGATAAGGGGATTTTTATTTATAATATTGCTATTATTCCTGGTGACGGGGTTGGATTGGAGGTTATGGACGCCACTTTAGATGTTTTAGACATTTTAGACATTGAATTTAATTACACTGAAGCCTATGCTGGAAATGAGTGTTTTAAAAGAAACGGAACAACCATACCTGAAGAAACTATTAATTTAGCCCGCCAATCAGATGCAACTTTGTTTGGCGCTGTTACCACAGTACCTGGCCAGAAAAGTGCCATAATAACCTTAAGAAAAGAACTGGATCTCTATGCTAACATCCGACCGGTTAAGTCCTTTGAAGGAGTACAATCATTATATAAAGATATTGATTTTGTAATAATCAGAGAAAATACCGAGGGTCTTTATTCAGGGGTAGAAGAGTATACAGATGAGGGTGCAATTGCCCTGCGCATTATAACCCGAAAATCATCAGAAAGAATTAGTAAATATGCATTCCGCTATGCAGAAAAAACTGGTAGAAACAGGATAACAGCAGTGCATAATACCAAAATACTAAAAAAGACAGACGGAATATTCACCGAAGCTTTTTATAATATAGCCTCAAGATACAATGGATTAGAGGTGGAAGATTGTTATATAGGTGAAGTGGCCATGCATCTTCTTACCAAACCGCACCATTTCCAAGTAATGGTCACCACCAATCTTTTGGGGGATATTCTTTCTGATGAAGGGGCCGGTCTGGTGGGGGGACTGGGAATGGCACCATCTGCTAATATAGGAGATAATAACGGATTATTCGAACCAGTACATGGTTCAGCACCGGATATAGTTGGTCAAGATGTTTCAAATCCTTCTGCTATGATATTATCGGCGGTTATGATGTTAGAATATCTTCAAGAAGATGAAGAAGCGCGTAGGCTTGAGAAAGCACTGGCGGATGTTTTAAGGGAGGGTAAAGCACTGACACCTGATCTAGGTGGTCGTTCTAAAACTAAAGATATGGTGAGGGAGTTAAAAAAGAAACTGGAGTTATTATGATTTAAGATGGTTTTTAAGATAAAATATGTTATTAGTTATTTATGAAATTGAAAGATCATAAATTTTATATGGATACCCAATGCATAATTTATAATATAAAAAAAGATTGTTATAGACCTCTTAAAGCGGGAGAAGTCTTAATTTTTAAAGGGAGATATCCCATTTTCTATAGGCGTAAATAACAATTTTTGCTATTTTAAAAAATTTTCATGATATTAATGGAGGTGTAATTTATGGTAAAAACAACGATTAGTGTAATAAAAGCAGATGTTGGTAGTATAGCAGGACATGGTCTGGTACACCCAGCCATACTTAAAAAATGTGAAGAAATACTAAAAAAGGCAAAGGAAGAAGAACTCCTTATAGACTATTATATAACCAATTGTGGGGATGATACCGAGCTTATAATGACCCACAAGAATGGTGAAGAAAACGAAGAAATCCATAAACTAGCATGGCACGCTTTCACCGAAGGTACTCAGGTTGCCAAAGAATTAAAACTATATGGTGCGGGTCAAGATCTTCTCTCTGACACATTCTCTGGGAACATCAAGGGAATGGGCCCTGGAGTGGCAGAGATGGAATTTAAAGAAAGACCCAGCGATCCAGTGGTTATTTTTGCCTGTGATAAAACAGAACCCGGTGCATTTAACATGCCGTTATTTAAAATGTTTGCAGACCCATTCACCACCGCTGGACTGGTAATAGACCCTTCACTGCACAATGGGTTTAATTTTGAAATATTCGATGTCATGGAGCACAAGAAGGTAACCATGAGCTGTCCTGATGAGATGTACGATCTGGTGGCTCTTTTAGGTACCATCAGCAGATACGTAATTAAAAGAATCTGGAGAAGAGATGACAACGAAATAGCTGCATCAGTCAGCACTGAACGTTTAAACTTAATGGCAGGAAAATATGTGGGGAAAGACGACCCGGTGGCAATTGTAAGATCACAGTCAGGATTCCCTGCAGCTGGAGAAGTTGTAGAACCATTCGCATTCCCTCATCTGGTTGGCGGATGGATGAGAGGTTCACATAACGGCCCATTAATGCCTGTAGCTCATAAAAATGCCTATCCTGTGAGATTTGATGGTCCTCCACGGATTATGGCCATGGGATTCCAGATAGCAGAAGGTAAACTGATAGGTCCAGCAGATATGTTTGATGACCCGGCCTATGATCGTTCACGAGCTCTTGCATCAGAAATAGCAGAATACATGAGAAGACATGGACCCTTCGAACCACACCGGTTACCAGCTGATGAAATGGAATACACTACCCTACCCGGTGTTCTGGAAAAACTAAAGGGAAGATTTGAGGATATTGACTAATAAAATTCCATTTAAATTTTTATTCTTTTTTAATTTTTTTACCTTTTTTTGATATAATCTAAACAGGGTGTCTGATTTGTGGTGAAAATTTTCTGTTTGTTTGTGCTTGGTTTCACGTTTTGATATATAATCAG
>MVQZ01000259.1 GCA_002067565.1 Methanobacterium sp. PtaU1.Bin242
ATAATCCCCATTTTCACCAATCGGTTTAGACAAAGTAACATTAGTGTTAGTCGCATCCGTATGGAAATCAACATCCGAAGATAATATCAAACCACTGTTAAATGTTGCATTAACAGCTCCAACACCGTAGTTACCCACAGTATAAATCGCATCAAATCCGCTTTTAGTTAAATTACCTGAAATAGGACTAATATCACCCCCATCAATAACAGACAAAGTAAACTCTTCATCAGGAATAGGAACAGAATTCACATCATAATCATAGTAATTCTCACCATCAAACGCCTTATAACCTAAACTAATAACCTGACTCAAACCAGCCTTACCATCAGCAGTCAACGTTCTAACAAGCCAATAATCCAAAACAACATTATCCGTGTGAAGATTAGCATTAGGAATAATGTTAATCACTGGTTTATCATTAGAACCCCACCAGTTATAATTCAAATTGATGTTTGGAGTATAAATAATACCAGAACCTCCATTTAACATGATTGAGAGATCATCCAGTATTGTACAGTTTGTAACATTAGCATTACCAGCTATTACAACTCCACCAGTATTGTTTTTAAAGAAGTTGCCCTGTAATATTGATCCATCACTTTGGAAAGTTAAATTATTCAACATGTTAGTAAAGGAACAGTTAGTAACAGTCCACCAAACAAGTTGATACCTAGTATCTATATAGGTGAAACCACCACTTGAATCAAAAGTACTGTTGATTAATGTTATGAACGGTCTAGGTTGACTCGCCATACTATAATGATGGGATATATCTCTGGTATTATTTGTGAAATGACAACCAGAAACAATCATAGTTTGATTTCTTCCAGTATCGAAATAACAACATATAGATGCATTTCCATAACTATCACTTATTGTTCGTGCATTCATAAAGGTAGTGTTAAAAATTCTGGTTAAATCAATGCCTTTGATTATTATATCAGCGCCCATAAGGTTAGCTGTATTGTTTGAAAATAGGCAGTTGTATATATCCAAACTGGTACCTTCATAGCTGTAAACTCCAGTTCCCCTCTTGGCTCCGGAATTATTTGTGAACACTGTATTATTAATGACTAATTTCCCGCCTTGTTCAACAGAAACTGAAGTTCCATTATTATTCCTAAATATACAGTTATCAATTAAAACATTGCCCTGAATCTGGAAAATACCAACACCAGTAGCACCCCAAGAACCACCAGCAGTTCCAAAATTACCTGAAGATAAAGCTTTTGCATTGGTAACTGTCAAATTAGAAAATGTAATCAACAGATTATCATAAAGTGTGCTTGCTTTGAATATCCAGTTAGTTGCTTCACCGTCGATGATAGATTGATTCGCAGTTCCAGTAATGGTCAAATTCAGGTAATTCGGTAAAGTTAGGTTTACATTACCCGTCCCTTTTATTGTTCCTGGTAGGATATTTACTGTTAGATTCAAGGTTTTTAAAACACCTTCATCAACTGCTTTTTCAATTGTTGCATAAGGATTGTTTATAGATCCATCCCCAGTTGTATCACTTCCGTTTTCCCCAACATAGTATGTTAAGGAATCATACATTTCAGCAGCGATATTCAGAACACCATTTTGAGTAATTGCATTTATAAAGTTAGAGCTATTTCCAGTTATCTGATAAACACCATTAACAAAACCTGAAACACTTAGCTCAGCAATATTATTAACCAATGGAGCAGTACCTAAAAATACCCCATCCAGATAGAAATCAACAGATCCTCCATTAACAGTAATTCCGGGGAAATACAATATTGCATTAAGAGTATTTGTAAGAGAATTTGAATTCTTTGATACAAATATCAACACCATATCATCATTTAGAACAGTTCCTCTGGTTCCCTCAATATAAATATCACTACTGATGTTATTATTGGTGAAAGTACAGTCAGTGATGTTTAATTTATCTTGAGCATAAGATAAAATGAAAATTGCATTACCCTGTAGGTCATTATTTTCAAATGTATTATTAACGAATGATCCACCACCACTTACAATATATGAAGCATTATTTCCCTCAAAAGAATTGTTAACACTTAAATATATATAATCTCCAAATGTGGAAACTGAAATAATAACTCCCTCACTATAGGCACTACCTGAACATGTATTGTTAATAAATTGATTATTTCTGCTTACAGAGTTGCCAGTGAAATATGCTATGTAACCTGAACCAAAAGTGTTGTTAATGAATTTTGAATTTTCTATGGTAGGATTATTACCTAAATAAGCAACACCATATGAATAAAGTGAGTATATGGGATTAGTTGGATTGAAGAAGTTATTTATAAAAGTACAATTACTAACCAGAGATTGTTCATTATCATAACTTCCAGTACTTATATATAAAACAGTTCCATCATTGTGAATGAATGACGAATTATCAACTGACCCACTGATAAGTTTAACCACAGAACCCATTCTTCCAACAATATTATCCTCAAAGATACAGTTTGAAATTGAAATCTTCTTATATTTCGGATTGGTACTCCCCATACCAGTACCACTGGATAATATTATTCCACCATCGGTAACTGTATTATTAAAGTTTCTTATGGTTAAATTCACTAAGTTTGCTTGTATGCTTGTTCCAAAATCAAAAAGCAAACTGGTACCATTACCATCGATGATGGATTGATTATAATTTAAGCCCATTATGTTTAAGTAGCCAAGATGTTCTGTAAGATCTAAGTTTACATTACCCAATCCAGAATAGATACCATCTAAAAGGTAGATGTTAACATAAATTTTACCATCTGCAAATCCTAGATCAATAGCTTTTTGTATGGTTTTAAATGGAGTGCTAATGGTTAAACCATCATTTGCATCATCATCCCCGGTAGGTGAAATATAGTAGGTTGAAGGATTAAGGTTAAGATTCACATTCAGTGTTCCATTGGTTATATTACTGTAATACATGGAAGCACCATTTAAAACATAAACACCATTGTCTAGTAGTTCACTAGCAGTTAATGTAAATGCTCCATTAATTACACTGGCACTTCCAAGAAGTATTGAATTAGCAGATAAACTGATGGAACCCCCATCAATAGGAACTCCCTTATCATCAGTAACCGATCCAGTTATAGTAAAAGTAGGACTTGTAATACTGTTATTGTTAATGGTTACAAATGAATTATTGACTAATCCATTAACCTTAATATAATTTCCACTACCACTGGCAGCAGAACATAGAATCATTTCATTATTCTCGAGGTTAATATTCCCCCCATATATAGCTCCACCACCATAGGAACCCGTACCCGTAGATTGACTATTTTCAAAGTAGTTGTCAACAACAGAGGTATATGAAGCATACAGTGAACCACCATTCTGTGTAGCAACCGAATTGAGGAATGTAGAATTTGTAACAGAGGAATATCTATCTGCGCCACCACTTATGTATACTGAACCTCCAGATCTACCTGAGTTATTTACAAATTCAGAATTACTAATATTACAAATTGAATATGAATATATTGCTCCACCATCTTTGGTTGCATAGTTATTGATGAAAAAGGAATTTGAAACTGTTAAACTGCCAGAGCCAGATCCTGTATATATCACCCCTCCAGAACTAGTAGCATTATTATTTTCAAAAGAAGAATTATATACACTTAATTTTCCGTTACTGGCAATAGCTCCACCACTACCGGTGATCTTACCGTTTATAAAAGTTATGTTAATTAAATTTACAGTAGAGGTACTGCCAATATTAATCAGCCAACTGGTGTTTCCACCATCAATGAATGTCTTATTAATTCCAGCACCAATAAAAGTTAAGGACCCACCAGAGGTATGATTTTTACTGATAGTTGAATTGACATTCCCAACTCCAGAGAATGTCCCATCACTTAAATGGATGATAACGCTATTATTTTCATCAGAAACATTGATAGCCTTACCAATGGTAGCATAAGGACTACTCAAATCACCAGAGTTAGAATCACTACCATTTACAGCCACATACACATCTTGAACCGGCGCAGCACTAGCCACACCTACAAAAAGAAAAGATAACAACAAAATAATACTTATCAATACCATTTTTCGCATTTTTAATCCGCCCCGTTAAATTTTAATCCATTTTTCCAAACAATAGATTTAACATGATCTTAATAAATTTGGTTTACACGATAGGCTATATAAACGTTTCCAATTTACTTGAAATATTTTCAAGTAAATCTGAATCAGTAGAAAATAGACCACCAACCCTACCCAAAACATTAAAATATATGCAAAAAAACAAAATTCTATAAAAAAAAGTTTAGCTTTTAAAGATGAGGTTGTCCCATGAAATTATTTTTTTAAATTTAGGAATATCTGCTTTTTTTTACGTGTTTAGATTTATGAAATCTATTTTAACAGAATTTTGAGAATTGTAGATTCTTTTTATAATATGGGATATGTTTAAAAGGTTTTTTTCAGTTATTGTTTGTTTTAATCCTCGTGTTAAAAATTCTGTGTACTTCATATTCTGCTTTATGTTGCCAAACGGCCATTCTACTGTTTCTTTTCGTTTTGCGAACTCCTTTTTGCCTTCTGATGTTTCCATTTTAAAAGCCATTTTTTTCGCTAAAACACCGCCGTAGTCCGTTATAACTCTTAATCGATTTTTACCAACAATATTCCTGTTGATCAGGACATCTAAAACAATCACTGCAATAATATTGACGCCTAGAAACCTCATTATACTCATAAGTCTTTTGATAAGGTAAAATTTTATTATTTGGACAAATATAAACATTTTTACGGTAATCGTATTGGAAATTATGCTTAGAAAAAGGTTTATCTTTTTTTAAACTTTTTTTGGCTTTGTGTGCCTGTTCTCGGTTAGAAATATAACCATCCAACTCCTTTTTATCTAGATATTGCAGGTTATCCTCCGTATGGTATCCATTATCTGCACTAATTTTTTGTATCATCAGGTAAAGGTCCTAATGTGTCTATTATTTGTCCTATTTGAGGAACTAGTTGATAATAATCGGTTGAATCCTGTGTTACACTGCTGGCAAGTATAATTCCAGAATCATAAATCCACTGCGTGTTGTAAATTGTATGCAAACTCCCAGTGATTCTTTTTATTCTTCATCCAGCGTGATTCAGGGTCAGTTAAACTAACCGTACTTTGTTGCGTCTTTTTTAATTCCTCTTCAGCATGATCCAGTTTTTCTAAAACCTGTTCTTTTTCTTCCGGACCGTTACAGGCTTGTTCTATAAGTTTAAATGAGGATTTTCGGAGTTTATTTTCATTAGAACTGTCTGTATTTTCTCGTCGTTCATTTTTGAATTATTTCATGGACTTTTTCACGGCTGATGAGTTCTTTTGGAACTTCATCACCTCTTTTATCGCCGTGAATCTTGTCTTCTTCCTCGTCGGTTTCTATTCCCCCTTTTTAATATTCTACGAATGGTTTCTATTTCTTCCTGGTTAATTAAATTATTCTGAGAAGCGCTGGCTTTGATTTTAGTACCATCTATAGCTATATGATTTAATTGAACTAATTTCCATTTCTTAGCAATCTTAACGGTCATTTTAAACGCTTCTTCAATTTGGCTGGCGCATTCGATTTTAAACCGGCAAATCGTCCTGAAATCAGGCTTATCCATCCCTGAAAGATACATATAAACCAAATTCTCCTCCGCAAGCCGTGCAATCTTCCTAGATGAAAATATACCATCAATTGAAGCCATAATAACTAACCTTAACAACATTCGACGAGAATACGCTGCCTCACCAAGTGTATGCCTATATTTTTGGTCTATTTTCTTGAAATCCAACTCCCCCACCAAATTAGCTATAAAATAACAAATATGGTTCTCCGGAATAAAATCTATAACACGCCTAGGCACCAACCAAGTCTGACCAATCCGATCCTCTTTCAAAGCCATAAAAAACACCACCAAAAAACTAAAAATCACCAAATAAGAATATATAAGAACTAGAATATAAATTTAACCCTTATAAATCAAAAAACTAATCATGGGACAACCTCAAGATAAAATAAAAAGTAAAAAAGCAACGGAAAATAATCAGAAAAACACAGAATAAATTATTTAAATATTTTCACCTATCTTATCCAGGATTCGACCAGCAATTTCCTTTTTAGAAGTTAAAGGAACCCTTAAAACATCTTCATCAATTAAAAAAACTTCGTTTTCATCAGAACCAAATCCCA
>MVQZ01000260.1 GCA_002067565.1 Methanobacterium sp. PtaU1.Bin242
AAGTAACAGGTGATTCTGCAAAGCAGGCAGATGTGTCGAATGTAACTGGTAATTCAGTAAAGTTGTCCGATACGCTAGATGTAACTGGTGATTCATTATCGGATATGCCGAAAGTATCTATTGTAATACCAGTGTACAATGTAGAAGATTACCTGGAAGATTGTTTAGATAGTGTAATTAATCAAACACTCGAGGATATAGAGATTATCTGTGTTAATGATGGTTCTACAGATGTTAGTTTATCTATTTTAGAAGAATATGCAGGGAAAGATAAACGGATTAAAGTAATTTCTAAGCCTAACTCTGGTTATGGTCATACCATGAATGTTGGAATGGATGCCGCTACAGGGGAGTATATTGGTATCGTAGAACCTGATGATTATGTTAAATTGAATATGTATGAAATTCTCTACTATGAAGCCAAAATAAATGATGTTGATTTTATAAAAGCTGATTCTTGCAGGTTTGAAGGAACTGGAGATGAAACTAAATTTTATCGTAGACATTTGACAAATAATCGGAGTTATTATAATCGTTTGGTTAATCCACAGGAAGATCTGGAACCTTTTAAATTCATGATGAATACCTGGAGTGGGATTTATAAAAGGGATTTCATTGAAAAATATGATATAAGACACAATGAAACACCAGGTGCTGCTTATCAGGATAATGGATTTTGGTTTCAGACATTTTGTAGAGCAACAAAAACTTATTTCTTAAATAAAGCATTATACATCAAAAGAGCAGATAATCCTAATTCTTCTGTCAATGATGAGGGCAAAGTTTTTGCCATGAGTGCTGAATATGATTTTATCAGGGATTTCCTGGATGATAATCCAGAATTAAAAGAGAAGTTCATCTACATATACCAGTTTAAACGTTTCCATAGTTATCGTTATAATTTGGATAGGATTAGTTCGGAGTTTAAGAAGGTATTTTTAGAAAAATTTCATGAAGACTTTGCTTTAGCAGAAAAAAATAATGAACTAGATAGGGAACTATTTTCGGATAGAGAATGGGATTATCTGCAGTTACTAATCAAAAATCCAATGAAAACTTATGAATTATATTATAAATCAGGTAGTGGCCAAAGAAAATCGTCCTTTGCGTATATTTTCATGAAGGAAAACCTGAATCCCAGGAATATTTATAGAATTTATAAAGCGAAGGGACAAATTAAATCTTTGGATCTTTTTGATGAGGAGTACTATTTAAGCAAGTATCCGGATGTTAAATACTCCAATATGGATCCGCTGGATCATTATATCTATCATGGATGGAGAGAAAAAAGGATTCCATCTACAAAATTCGACGGGAACTATTATTTACGAAGATATCCTGATGTAAAAAGGTCTAATGTAAATCCACTCGTTCACTATGTTCTCCATGGGAAAAAAGAAGGGAGATTCCCAGATCAAAAAGCGGAAATTGATTCTTCCTCTAATAAATAAGAAATTTAGAAATTTCTCTTTTTCAATTGATTAATTATCTTCTAAAGAAAATAATCAGTTACAAAAAAGGAAATTATAAACTTGAATAAAAAAAATTCTAATAAAGAAGGAGTAATACTTATTGGAAACCATGTATGATGGGGTTTTGAATGTATTTCCTCAAAGGGTATCCAATAACAAAGTTTAGGTGAATTTTATGCTCAACAAAAAAAATTTCATGGATCAAAATGTAGTTATGGGAGGAAGTCATACAAAAATTATCAAAAATGTTAATTGGGATAATAGCAGTAATATGTATGAAAATGGGAAATAAGTTAAAATTTCATAAAAGTTTATATGTATTAAAATGAAATATTCCAATAGTTATTGATAACTCTCAATTAAAAATGAAAAAAATAAACTCTGAAATTATAAAGGAAACCACCATAGCCAGTATTTTACTTTAGGTGGAGCTGAAAACCATGGGATATGTGAATGGGTTTGAGAGAATTTCCTCTTTTGGGTATATTTTTATGAAGGAAAATCTGAACCCCAGGAATATTTATAGAATTTTTAAAGCTAGGAAACGGATTAGTTCGTTGAATCTTTTTGATGAGAAGTACTATTTAACTGAATATCCAGATGTTAAATACTCCAACATGAATCCACTCGATCATTACATCTATCATGGGTGGAGGGAAAAGAGAAATCCATCAAAAGAATTCGATGGAAACTATTATTTAGAAAGTTATCCCAGTGTTAAAGATTCTGGGATGAATCCACTTGTTCATTATGTTCTTTATGGAAGAAATGAAGGAAAATTCCCAAACCGTCGGGCTGAACTTAACTCGCCACGAAATAGAATAGAAAGTTTAGAAGATTCAGTTTTACAGTTAAATAGGCAGATTAAAATTCTTTTAGATGAGTTAAATGAATCTAATAAAAACTTTGAAAAGAAATTAACCGACAACAAGCAAGAAATTGAAAATTTAAACAGGAACTTCGAAGACAAGATCAACCAAAGAAATCGTGAAATTAATAACCTTTCAACAATACTAAAAAAATATACTAAATTATTTACTATTGGTCATATTAACAAAGAAAAGATAGCCTGTGAAATAGAGTTGTTTAAGGGTTTAGGAGTTACTCGAGAAAAAAGAAGCCCTCAAATAATTGTTTCTTTAACATCTTATCCTGATAGAATTTATGATATTCATTACTGTTTATACTCGCTCTTAAATCAAAATTTTAAACCTGATAGACTTATTTTATGGTTGTCTAAAAAGGAATTTCCAAACTTGGAAGAAGATTTACCTTCGAATATATTGAATCTGAAAAAGCATGGTTTAGAAGTTAAATGGACAGAAAAAAATTTCAGAAGCTATGATAAATTAATCCATTCTTTAAAAGAGTATCCTATTGATATTATTGTTACTGCAGATGATGATGTTTTCTATCCTAAAGATTGGTTAGAAAGCTTATATGAAAATTATGATGGAGAAAATGTGATATCACATAGAGCTCATTTGATAGGTTTCCAATCAGGTTCTATTAAACCATATGAACACTGGGAAAAAGAAATTGAAAATGATAAGATCAGTATTTTAAATTTTCCTACTGGTGTCGGGGGAGTTATATATCCTCCCAATGTCTTTTATAAAGATGTTTTAAAGGATGAGATATTCCTTAAACTTTCGCCACGTGCAGATGATATATGGTTTTGGGGAATGGTTGTTTTAAACAATAAAAAGATTAAAGTTTTGAAAAATGGATACAGACGTATAATTTACATTAATCCAGAAAGAGAATTAGGCTTAAACGATGACAGAACTTTGTTCCGAGAAAATAGACAAAAGGGAATAAATGATGAACACTTTTCTGCACTTTTAGAACACTACCCTAAAATAAAAGATAAGTTATTAGAAGAGTTGAACACGCCAAGGTAATAAAATGAATAAGTTAAATAAAATTGCAATATTCGGTTTAGGATATATAGGGCTTCCAACAGCTTCTTTATTTGCAAACAACGGATTTCAAGTGGTTGGAA
>MVQZ01000261.1 GCA_002067565.1 Methanobacterium sp. PtaU1.Bin242
TTGGTATATATCAGCGCATCTATGAATGGTAGATTTATCCTTTCTAGAAAGAACATACCTTTATTGGTAGTTTCATTAGAAGTATATGATAAAAAAAGCTCTAAAGCATCATAAACCAGCTTTTTACCCTTAATAAACTTTAACCAGACCCCTGCAGGTAGTGTATCATAATCATAGCAGTGCACAGCATCAAAGTCTTTTTCCAGTCCTTGGACGAATGCTTTAATCCAGAATAAAGGCATTTTAAAAATTAATTCCCTGAGAGACCCGTAACCAGCTTTTAAACGGATTCTTTCAACTTTTATCCCTTCAATCACTTCTTTAGGGGGGAATTTCAACTCCCTATCCCAGCAGAGTAGAGTAACATCATAACCATTTTTAATGAGGGATTTTGCTTCCTTATAAACCCTTTCATCACCTTCAAATGGATTGGATCTCAGCATTAATATCTTTTTCATGGGGAATGTTCCTCTAGAGTGGATTTCTTTTTGATGGATTTGAGTTATTCTATTATTAGATATATGATTTAAATTTAATGAACCATTTTTTTCCTTTTTATCATAAAGAGCTTAAAGATAGTTGTCAAATGTAAAGTGAGTTACAAAGTGCCACAGCCATTAGTATAAAAAATATTAAAAAAGAATAAAGATGATTCATTTACAGAAGATATAATCTATTCTAATTCCATATAACTGTTTAATCCTCAAATTGTATATTCATTATAAATCAGAGATATTCTACTAGCTATTTCCAAAAAAAAAACAAAAAGAAGAGATTAATCTTTTAATCAATTTATAGTTCATTTTCGGATTTAGAAGAAATTAAAGACTTTGTCAATGATCACATGATTGCCTATTACTAATGTGAAGAAGTTTGTATCGGTGAGATCGTTGACTATTTTGTTGTATCCGTCACATCCGATGGCAATCACACAGCCATTAACTCCAGCTAGATTAGTCTCTTCAATTCTGGTATTGTTTGAAAATAGCGTCAGGTTCTTTAGATTTGAATTTACAATATTTTCTGGATTATCAATAACCTGGCTGATGTTAGTATTACTGGAGAATAAAGTTGTGTTGCAGATTTGACTGTTTATGATTCCGCTCTGGATAATATTGGTGTTTTCATCATTATAAGCGTTGTTTGTTAGAGAGCTATTGTTTATATTCCCATACAGGGCCTGATCATATCTGGAGTTCTTGGAATTTAACAAGAGATTATTTAGAACACTATTCTGGATTATGCCATCAAAAACGCCCTGCCTTATAACGGATTGTTCTGAGTTTATCACTGCATTGTTTAGCATACAATTCTGGACAGTACCATATTCACTGCCCTGATATATACCAGAAAAGTTGGAATCTTTTATCGCATTGTTAAGCTTACTGTCCTGGATATTACCATTAACATAACTTTGAAAGATTTCGGTGTAGTAAGATTGTGATATTGCATTGTTAAGTTCACTATTTAAAACAGTACCACCACATCCCTGTTCTATGTATGTGAAGTCGCTGGATTGTGTTATGAGATTGTTCAGTTTACTATTCTCGATAGCACCATTATGGCCCTGTGCGATTAAAGAACGGGTGGAACTTATAATTCCATTTTTTATTCTGCCATTAGCAATAATACCATTGGAACCCTGGTAAATTTTGGTGGTATCTGTTGTTATTAGTTTATTTAAAATGTCACTGTCTTGTATATTAGCTTCAGGATGATCTATTGCGGTATTGGTATCATCGATGGTGATATCATGGATGTTGTTGGTTGCTGAAACTGCTCCTAAACTGCAGATGAAAACTAGTGATAATACTATCAAAAATAGAGTAAAACCATATTTATTGAGTTTCATATATTTTTTAACCTCCAAATTTTTCAATGAATCCTAACTAATGTTATGTTATTATCACCACAAATAATTAATCATGTATCTTATAAAATTAAGGAAATTTTAGTTTTAATAGTCTGGCTTTTTTAATCAATTCAATACCCTAATGATATGTTACATAATCACCCCCATTTGGATTTAGATAACAGTAGACTATAATGATTAAATATGAAAGAATTTATATAATGCAAATCTAATGATTATATGAAGGGGTGATTTATTGAAAAAAATTTATTTGGGTGTATTTGCACTAATTTTAATAGTTGTGATGGTTTCGGGATGCACAAGTCAGTCTACTGGAAATGGTACTAACTTGAAAACTTATAATAATAGTGGGATATCGTTACAGTATCCTGGGAACTGGAATGAGAAGCCAATACCACAAAATGACCAGAACTTAACATCACAATCAGGATTTAATATGCTGACCATTATACTTGAAGGCAATAATCTACAGGATTATACAGTTTATATGGGGATTGGAAAAGGCAATATTAACAATAATAACCTTTCTGAAGCATCGGAACGTTTATACAAACATTATATTTCAACTGAATCGGGGGATTATTTAATTAAAACCAACACTACCCTTAAAAATGGTTATCCTGCAATTGAATATACATATGGTGGTACCGGAGCATCTTCAGGAAAGAAGCTGGACTGTAAAACCTATATCTTTACAAAAGATAATAAAACTGCCTATTACATACAGTTTGCTACTCCTAGAGGTGGATTCCTACAATATAAAAATATATTCCAGAACATAATGGATAGTGTAGTTATAAATTAATGGATTAAATAAAATTTAATCAAATTTTTATTTTTTTTTTTTAATCTTCTTTTTTTTTTTTAAATGGTGGGTGTAACTAGAATAATCAGTTAAAATGCTCATAATCTTTCTTTATATTTTTGTTCCCTGAATTTTATAATGAATTTACTTCCCTTACTTTTATCCAAGTCTATGGTACCGTCAATTTGGTGGATAAGAGAGTTTACCAGTTGAAGTCCCAGTGATGATTTCACATTTCTAAAGTCGACATCATCAGGGAAACCTATTCCATTATCGCTGATAATCAGTTCCAGTTCATCATCATGGGACTTAAGGGATATGGATAGATCACCTTCATCATTGGGGAATGCATATTTCAGGCTATTGGAGACCAGTTCGCTTGTTATTAGGCCTAAGGGAACTGATGTTTCAATGTTAAGGAGCACTCGGTCCACTTTGATCAGTGGGGTTATGGTTTTCTGTGCACCATAGGAGTCGATTAAATTGAAAACCAGGGTTTGCAGGTAGTCAGAGAAGTTTATGCGACTTAGATCCTTTGACTGATAGAGGGTTTCATGGATCAGGGCCATGGATAAAACTCTATTCTGACTTTCATTTAAAACATTCACTGCTGTGGGGTCTTCCTGAACATAGTCTTCCTGTAACTCAAGCAAACTGGAGATTATCTGTAAATTATTTTTAACCCGGTGATGAATTTCCTTCAGAAGCATTTCTTTCTCTTCTAAGGAGTTTTTTATCTGGGTTTCTCTCATTTTACGTGGTGTGATGTCATGAACCACATGAACACATCCTAATATTTCCCCATCATAATCATGTAGTGGTGAAACACTTACAGTAAAATCACCATCCAGATGGTCTTCATGCAATTCTGCGGTATGCTCTAATCCATCTTCCTGCAAATGACGATAAGGACATTGGGGATGGGGTTCATTTAATCCATGCATTACCTCATAACAATTTAATCCAACATACTCATCAGATTGAAGACCAAATCTATGGGCCATTACCTGGTTTACCCGGGATATCTGATAGTTGTTGTCGATGATGGCAATTAGATCAGGTACAGCGTCAAATGTCCGTTCCCATTCTTTAACAGATTCATGGAGCATGTTTTCTGCGTTTTTACGCTGGGTTATATCAGTAACAAATCCCTCCAGAAATTTCACAGAACCATCAGGGTTGTTTACAGCCCGGAATGAAAGTTCAGCCAGCATAATACTACCATCTTTACGGTAAAACCTGTTTTCATAGGAATGCCAACCCCCATATCTTAGCATTTCACTGATGAATAAAGGACGGTTTCCTTTATCTACATAGAGTTTTTTATTAGCATTGGTCTGGTTGACAATGGAGATAAGTTCATCTGGAGATTCATATCCTAACATGTCTGAAAGAGTCTGGTTAACCTCGAAAAATTTACCTTCCACGGAAGATTGAAAAATTCCCACAGGAGCATTCCGGAAAACATCTTCAAAATGCTTTCTACTCTCATCTAAAGCCATTTCTATTTTTTTACGTCCTGTTATATCCTGAACTGTACCAATAATTTCAGAAGGATTTATTCCATCATCTAAAAATAACTCTACTTTTACAGAGATGAATTTAGATGTTCCATCTTCAGTGATGATACGTAATTCCAGATCAACCGGTTCATGGTCACTAAAGAGTAGTTCTCTGCTTTTTAACAGGAGATGATGGTCTTCAGGTACTATGTAGTCAAATAATTTATCAAATGTCATCTGTCTTGGTGGGTCGATGCCTAATATTCGGTAAAGTTCATCAGACCATGTTTCAGTGTTTTTTTGAAAATCATATCGAAAACTACCAATTTTACCAATTTTCTGGGCTTCAGCTAAAAAATGTTTGCTTTTTTTTAGTGCTTCTTCTGTTTTTTTAAGATCTGTAATATCCTGGACGTGTGTGATGAAAAAAAGAGGTTCATTTTTATCATCCCGGGATAGAACCACCCTCACATCTGCACATACCGGGTGACCATCCTTGTGAACATATCTTTTTTCATAGTTAATCTTTTCTTCTTTACCGGTTAACAGGGAGTTGACAGCATATTCACTTTTTACTACATCATCAGGATGAGTTATCTCAGAATAATGGGTGCCTTTTAGCTCTTTCTCAGTGTATCCTATAAGATCACTGAAAGCCTGGTTGATGCTTAAATATCTTCCATCAGGGCCAGTTAATATCATACCTACAGGGGCCTGATTAAAGGCTGCTTTGAACTTTTTATCATTTTTTCGTAGAGTATTTTCTATTAGAGTACGCTCTGTTATATCCTGGGTGGTTCCAAACATGGATATGGGATTTCCATTATTATCACGCACAATTTCTCCCTCATCATGAATGTAACGAATTTCACCATCTGGCCGGATTATCTTATAATCCATACTATAAGGAGCGTTCTGATTGATAGCAGCCCCAACAGCATCCTGAAAACGCTTTAATTCATCGGGGGGGAAAATGCTAGTAACATCAGCTAAATTCAAAGGTGTATTTTTAGGAAATCCCAGTATTCTATACATTTCCTCTGACCAAATCAGATTATTAGTGGTCAGATCATCTTCCCAACTACCAATCTTAGCCACTCTCTGGGCCTGGGCAAAATCCTTATTGGTTTTCTTTAACTGTAATTCTGTTTCATGTTTAGCAAGGGCTAATTCAATGGTGTTTTTTAGTTCCCTTCTATTGACTGGTTTTATAATATAACCATGGGGTGATGTGAGCTTAGCCCGATTAACAGCACTCTCCTCAGGATGAGCAGTGAGATATATAATGGGAACGTC
>MVQZ01000262.1 GCA_002067565.1 Methanobacterium sp. PtaU1.Bin242
TACATGGGAGTCTGGTACTACAACTGATTTATAACCATGTTCCTTAAGATGAAGTGCCAGGTCTATGTCTTCGCATCCGAAAAATAGCTTTTCATTTAAAAAGATAAGGGGTAGACTGGATTTCACGAGTAAAGCAGCTCCTGAAATCCAATCACATTCTATGGCATTATCTGAAAAATCATCTAAACTAATAACCTCTGTTAGGTCATAGTAGCCAGGATATATGGATAAATTTACTTTACCACCCAGATTAGCCACTACATCGGGTTTTCCCTCCCAGTCATAGTAATAAATCAAAGGACCTAAAATACCAATTTCATCGTCTTTTTCAGCTGTTTGGATTAATTTAGTTAGAAAATCAGGATCAACCACGGTGTCGTTATTTAAAAGTAGAATATACTCTGGATTCAGATTTTTAAAGGCGAATTCTATTCCAATATTGTTTCCCCGGGCAAAACCATAGTTTTCATCGTTTTTTATTAGTATAATACTCTGGGAGGATGAAGTGAGTGATGGATTCTGGTCAATGGGAGATTTTTGGTCCATATTTGATTGGGAATCTTTGTTGGTTATTTCGGTGATTTTAATGGGTTTGTTTTCTTTTTGGTAGTTGAAGAATGGTGATTGTATTTCTATTTTTCCCTGGCAGTACTGTCTTATTTTTTCCAGGGATTCATCCTGGGAGTGGTTGTCTACCACTATCACCTGAAAGTGTGGGTAGTTGATCTGGTAGAGTGATTCCAGGCATTCCAGGGTGTCCTGCCACCCATTCCAGTTCAACACTATGATTGTAACCAGTGGTTCCATTAAATTCTCTCCATTTATAAATAGAATCAGTTAATATAAATTTGCAATAGCTCAAATGTTTGGCAGATATTTTATTAAAAATGTTAATTTAAACCTTTGTCATTTTATATATCACTTTAGATCTTAAATTTACATTGTATATTTTTAATTCTGTGGTTTAGAATTATCTTTAAAAAGATTTAAAAATTTTTATATAGGATCTGATTAGCATGTGGAAATATTCAACTGTTTTAATCTCATTTCTTCCCATTATGCTCCCTACAAGTACGAATAATCCTTCTTTAAAAAGTACGAACAGGTATAAAAATTTCTGAGTGGAATTTCCATAACGGCTAACATACTCTGCAGTGTTTTTGGTGCTTAAAAAGGTCATTCGTGGTATTACAGATTTTTTAGTGATAGATTGTCCTCTTTTATGATAAACAATTGCCTTTGGAGCATAAATAGCTTTCCATCCATGATTATATGCTCTCCAGGACAGATCTGCATCTTCACCTAGGGTTATATAACTGGTATCCAGTAGACCCACGTCCAGAAGCATTTCCTTTTTATAAAGTGCTGCTGCAGCCATGGCACCTATAACTTCGGTTTGCTCATCATACTGTTTTTGATCTACCTCTCCATGACCCCGGTCAATTACTCTTCCCCAGCTAATCACATGTCCTGTTGAATCAATTATATGGGGATTAAATGCACTTAACAATTTAGGACTGACCATACCAATTTTACTATCCCTACCAACAGCTTTTACCATCTCAGTTAGAAAATCAGGATTTACAACGGTGTCGTTGTTTAGCAGGAGGATGTAGTGGGGGTTGTGTTTTTTTTGGGTGTATTTTATGGCTATGTTGTTTCCTTGGGCGAATCCATAGTTTAGCTCGTTCTTTATAAGGGTTAGTATAGGTTTTGGGGTTTTTTTGGTACTGCTGCTGTTTTTGGCTGGTGTGTATTTTGAGACGGTGCTGATTTTTGATTTTTGTGGGAAGTTGTTGAGGTTTTTGTTGTTTTCTTGGTTGTTGGGTTTTTCTTCTGTTTCTATATTGGTTATTTCAGTGATTTTAATGGGTTTGTTTTCTTTTTGGTAGTTGAAGAATGGTGATTGTACTTCTATTTTTCCCTGGCAGTATTGTCTTATTTTTTCCAGGGATTCATCCTGGGAGTGGTTGTCTACCACTATCACCTGATAGTGTGGGTAGTTGATCTGGTAGAGTGATTCCAGGCATTCCAGGGTGTCCTGCCACCCATTCCAGTTTAAAACTATAATGGTAACTAAAGGATTCATGATACTTCACTAGATGATGTTTGTTTGAATTTTATAGATTTATTTAAAGTATTTAGATTAAATTTATTTTCAGTATGAGGTTAGATTTAATGAAACCCAATGAAATTGATAATTTAAAATTAATATTTCCCCATTTCTCTATCTAGAACACGGTTCAGGTGCCATAACAGCCTATCTCCCGCGTGTTGCAGAGTCCAAAAGTTTTCAATCGTTTTAATGGAATTTTTTGACATTTTATATCTTTCCAGATCCTTTGAAAGCAATCTAGCAGTAGCCTCTGCAAATATTTTTTCATCGCGCTCGGTATGCAGACCGGTTTTATTGTGAATTACGGTTTCCCTTACACCCCCTTCCTTTACAGCCACCACTGGTGTCCCACAGCTCATTGATTCCAGGGGCACCAGGCCAAATGGTTCCATATATGGTGTGTAAAGAACCAGTTTGGCCTGATTATAAAGCAGAACAAGATTTTCATCATCTATAAGATCCAGTATCTCCAGATCAACTTTTAACTCGGAGGCAAGCTGTTCCAGATACAACTTCCACTCTGGCAGGGAGAAATTAGAGACAATAATCATTTTGGGACGTATTTCTGGTTCTATTAAAGCCAGGGATCTTATAATAAAATCATATCCCTTGGAAGGCCGGCAGCTGCCAATAGAAAGCACGAAATTTTCTTCAGGAATATCTAAGGGTTGGAATAGGTTGGTGTCTATTCCCAGATAGGATACAAAGGAGTTAAGACCATAAACTCTTAAAATTGACTCTCTGGTGAAGTAAGAATTGGTTAAAATGTGTTTAGCAAAGGAAATGTTATGTTCATCTATTTTTAAATCCTTTTTATCAGTATAATTAAATATCAGTCTCTTTAGGGGGTTTTGTTGTTTTTTTCTCTGGGATATGGTTTCCAGTATGGCTTCATTGCGAGGGGGTTGGGGACAATAATAAACCGTTGGTGGGATAACATATTTCAAAAAAAAGGGAGTCATGGTGTACTGGTCCTGTTCACTGAACACCACATCATAGTCTCCAGAATTTATTGATTCGGCAATCTTTTTTTGGGCTCTCTCCAGATCCCATAGGGAAATGGATTTTATTAAGGGTGAGACGTATTTAAAAGTTGAATAAAAGGATCCTTTAAAAGTTTTCTCTACAGGAACTGTTTTCACACTGTTTGCCACATCTTTAAGGGGAAGAAATTCTTCATTGGCAGTGGAAGGAACAAAAACATCCACCTCATGATCATTCTGGCTAAGATAATTTATATAACCATATAATGCCCGTTTGGCCCCTCCTGAGGGTAGGTTATGGAAAACAGCGATTTTCATTCTTTCATCCTGGAATAAATTTTAATACTTAAGCTT
>MVQZ01000263.1 GCA_002067565.1 Methanobacterium sp. PtaU1.Bin242
AGTGGAACCATCTACAGTGACGAATTTACGGATATAGCAGAAAATGTTATATCCTATATAGATAGCCATGGAGCCGCGCCCAAGAATGTCTCAGACACCAGCTTGGGAGATACCATGCGTTACGAATCGTTGATTTACATGTTTTCCAAAATCTTAATCTCCTATAAACCCACTGAACATGCTCCGCATATAGTTTCGGTAATTCCATGGTTGGCATTATCCGGTATAACTGGAAATTTAATTTTTGAGGATAACATATGCACTGGTTCTGATACCTTAGAAAATACTACTGGTGTAAGTGGTACTGGTGCAACTGTCTCTTCATCAACAGATTGGGCATGGCAAGGGATCAGAAGCTTCAAAGTCCAAACAAACGGATCAACAGTCGGCGAATCAATAGATATCTGCAAAATAGGAACTGCTTCATTACCATATGCTGTACTGGTTCAATCTGGACAGACTTACACCGTATCTGCTTATGTAAAAGGATCCGGAACAGTCCGCATCGAGTTAGTAGGCCGTAATTCCACAGGAACAGCAACTGAATCGTATAGCAGCCCGAGTATGGTTCTATCAAACATACCTCAAAAATTATCCATAACTCACCTGCTTTCTGATCCCAGCACCATCTATGCAACAGCTAAAATCTTGACCAGTAACACAGTTCAAACAATCACATTCTACGTCGACAGCATCAGTTTAACTAGATATGATGAAGAGATACACAATGGGACTTTCAATTTCAGAACCCAGAAGATATTCGATAGTATACAAACTGCCATAGATGACCCTACTACCATAGACGGTGATACCATCTGGCTTGGAAACTTAAACTACACTGAAAACATCAACATCAACAAAAAAATCACCATAAGACCAATTTCTGGAGTTAACGTGGTCATTCAGCCATTAAACCCCACTTTACCAATATTCACCATAAATACCAGTGGAAGCAGCACAACAATACAAGATCTAGTTATAGATGGATCCACTGGTAATGCTGGTATCTATATTAATAATTCCGCAACCAATGAAATCTTAGGAAATAACATCATCAACAATCTTAACGGAATATATTTGTATAATTCCACTGAGAATGTGGTTTCAGGAAATATAATATTAAACAACAGCCTGAATGGTGTGCTTATCAGTGCAGGCTCCGATAATGAAGTCTCCAGTAATAAAATAACTTACAATTCCGTTGCTGGAATTAACGTCCAGAACTCCGATAAATGCCGGATTTACAGTAACTTAATCCACAATAATTATGATGGAATACATCTAAACAATTCCACAGCAGAAATTCACCTCAACAGTATAGTCGAAAACAGCAGATACGGACTCTATAAAGTAGGTAATGGTACTGCCAATGCAACTAACAACTGGTGGGGATCCAATAACCCCATCGTATCCTTAACCAGTCCTAGTGACATCGGTATAGCTGGCGGAAGCGTAACATACGATCCATGGCTGGTACTCTCCATAAATAGTTCCACCGACCGTTCAAACCGCAGCGGCACCCATTACAACTACATAATAACAGCAGACCTAGCCCATAACAACCATGGAAACGATACATCATCAGATGGAAACATACCTGATAATATACCAATCTACTTCAATTCAACCTTGGGAACCATCAACAGCTCAGGATCTACCAAGAAAGGTAAAGCAGAACTTAAACTCACCAGCTCATCAGCAGGTACAGCTAACGTTTCAGTCACCCTGGATAATCAGACGGTTTCCAAAACAGTTAATGTAACCAGTGTAAATGTGCTTGGAGTGTATAATACCCGTACTCAGGAAAGTTTTGCTACAATACAAGAGGCCGTAGACGATCCTGATACAAAAGACGGAGACATAATAACCCTGGCAGAAGGTATCTATACTGAAAATGTAGCAATAAACAAAAAACTAAGTATACAACCAGTTACTGGAGCAAATGTAACTGTAGAAGCAGATAATTCAGATAAAAGTGTTTTCGTAATGAACAATGAAGGAAGCGGCACAACCATAAAAAACTTGAATATTGAAAGTTCTGCAGACTCTTACGGTATATCTTTAAGCCACTCCTACAACGTTAACATAATCAACAACATCATAACAAACAGTTCCAAAGGAATATACCTATATAAATCGGGAAACAATATCATTACTGGAAATACTGTAAAAAACAGTCGTTATGGAATATTCCTCTACAATTCAAATTGTAACTCTATATTAGGAGGTAACATAAAAATAAATGAAAATGGGCTTTATCTGTTCAATTCTGATAACAATCAAATAAACGGAACTATTATTACCGAAAATTACTATGGAACTTATCTTTTCTATTCTAACAACAACGATATAATTGGTAACGTTATCTCTGATAATTGGGTAGGTACATATCTATACGACACAAATAGTAACAGCATAACAGGAAATAGCCTATCCGATAATGGTGTGGGGATTACCCATTACAACTCGATAGGCATAATTCTGTCGGGAAATAACTTTACAGATAATTTGCTTGCAGATTCATCTACAATAGATTCTGGTGAAATGGTTTTAGCAACTACCATCTACAGTTGTGGAGCTGCAGCATTGGCTACAATACTTAAAAGTTTTGGAATTTATGCTACAGAAAATGAACTCGCTACCCTGGCAGGTACAGACGAAACAGGGGCAAGCTTTTATGGTCTTAAAACAGCGGCACAATCCATGGGAGTCTCCGCAATAGGGGCAAGATTAACTGTTGACCAACTTAAAACGAACTATCTGGTAGTTTTGGATATAGATGGAAAAAAACACTTTGAAATCATCAAAAATATCACAACCACAACTGTCTATCTATTTGACCCTAACTTAGGAAATATTGAAATGCCCTTAGATAAATTCAATGAAATGTACACTGGAGTTGCACTGGTTTTGAATGATACATTACCGCCAGGCACAGTATTGTTGACTGATGATGAAATGCGGGACATCAAAGCCCTTGGGTATTGGACAAAGGATGCACACTACTTTACAATACCAGGTTTTTATTATCCAACCATCGAATGGAGAAGTTTCTCATATCCTGTGCCAGTTCTTAAATGGAAATGGGTACCGCCATATAAACTTTTTGGTATCATTCCTATACCCGGACATACAGAACCGTATATTACCCTAGAATGGCGTACAGGTAGCTACCCAGTAGTTGTATGGAGATATCAGCCTCCACAAAGATTTGTATATTATACACCAAGATGGGTTAAAGAAGAAGGAGAAGTATGGAATGACAATGTGTATATAAAAGTTTTCAAAGGAGCTATAGCCATATCTACCGGTACTACAATGATACGAGGAGGTATAGGATTAATTGGTATAACAGAAGGATGGGGAACTCCAGCAGGTATCATATTAATAGGAATGGGTGCTGGTGTGACTTGGTATGGTGTTGAACAAGTTATAGACGGTCTTGATGATCCTTGGTCTGTAAAGCCAAATCGTTTTTTATACGATTAACCTATTCCTCGGGGATCACCAAATAATAATTTTTAAAATTAACTATATTATAAAAGGTTGTAAAAAGTATACGGAGAAAAAGAAATGCAAAAAGAATCAGTGTGGATAATTATTTATGTGCTAGTTGCTATAGGTGCATTTTTATCATTTTTAATTTATGGAAACTTTAGAGATTTATTAATAAGTATTATTATTCTACCTGTCTTTTTCATCGAAATATTCAGGATTAAAAAAATAAGTTTTAAGTTATTATTAAGAAGTTTAGTAGGTGTAATAATAATCCAGATTTTAGCTATTTCATATATTTATTTAAACATGCTTTCATATCTAAAAACCACAAATGATTACCTGTTTTTTTATATCTTTTTAGGATTGATAATACTCACCACGTTTTCATTGGTTTATATGTACCGTCGTAGAGACCAAATAAATAACAATCATGTCTAATGACTAGCAGGTACAGACGAAACAGGAACTAGTTTAGATGGATTAAAGAGGGCAGCAGAAGCTAAAGGAGCAACTGCAATAGCAAGATTAACCATAGACCAACTTAGAGCCAATTATTTGGTAGTTCTGTCTATCAATGGAAATAATCACTTCGAAGTTATACAAAACATCACAGATACAACAGTTTATCTATTCGACCCTAACCTGGGAAACATTGAAATGACACGGGATAAATTCAATGAACTCTACACAGGTATTGCACTAATCATCAACGACCAACCACCAGTAAACGCCACACTATTAACCCCTGATGAAATGAGAGACATCAAAGCAATGTGGCACAAAGTTAAAATTGGAGCATGGTATGAACCCCCACACTTCGTAATAGCTGGTTGGAAAAAAACATATTACAGCTTTTCTATACCTATCATTCATGTGAAGTGGGTATCAGTTTATAGATGGGGACCAATCAATATTGGATACTGGTCGGCAAGTGTAAGTTGGAAAACTATAACTATAGGCATATGGACACCTGTTTTCCGTTACGTACCAGGCAGATGGCATAACATATATGTCACAGTTCCTGATGTGAAAGTCACCAAGATGATGTCTGAAAAACAGGCTCTAGACAACGCTGTTATCCGATTAGGAACTTTAGGGGCTGTACTCGGTATTTTTGTCCCTGGGTTGGGTGAAGCTGAAGTGGGCAGCCTTGCATTTGGAGCTTCAGCTACAACTACGTTTTTATCAGGATTATCAATAGGATATAATCTAGATACGGTTTATCATGCGTTTAATGATCCATATGTAGTGTATGATATTGAAGGAATTAAATATTATTCCTATTGTTAAAATTACTCTAGTTAGTCACGGCTTCTAACCGTAAAATAGTAAAAAGTAAAGGAGCAGTACTATGGTATTTTCCTTTAATTTTTCTTTATTTAATGAAATTCAATTTTAGGAGTGTAAAAAACTTTATTATTAATTTTTTTATAATATAAAATATTCAGATAAATCTTTTAAACAGAGAGAATTAAACATAAACATGGGTGAAATTTTATGAAACAAGGTTTAAATAATGCGTTAATCATCAGTTATTCTTTATTTTTGATTATTCTTTTAATTTATATCAGTTCCAATCCATTTTATGTTCCGCTAATACTTCTCTTTTTATTTGGAATTATAACTGGATTTTTTGAATTTAGAGAATATTACAATAAAATATCTTATTCTATTGCCTTAGTTGTGCTTTTAGTGGTGATGTGGGCAGTTACTATTCAATTTTCTTCAAGTATAAACATGTTATATTACATAGAAACAGGAATAATTTCACTTCTTATCATAGGATATTATATCTACACAATTAAAACCTGGAAAAACAATGAAAACGCATTAAAACCTTATAATAAAGCTCTGACGGTAAACCCAAACGACACTACAGCATTAAATAATAAAGGCGTTGAGTTAACAAGTCAAAAAAAATATGAAAGAGCAATGGAATGTTTTGATAAAGTCCTAGAATTAGATCCTGAAGATGTAGCAGCGTGGTATAACGAAAGTATTCTACTTAAAAAAGAAAAAAAAGACCAAAAATCCAAAAATTATCTTGATAAGGCGTTAGAATTGGATCCTAGATTAGAAAGAATTAAAAATTCGGGAGAATTACTTTTAAAAAAATGACTTTAAGGTATGTAAAATGAATTATTAAAATGAATTATAGATTAAAATGAATTATAGAAATTTTTTTATTATCATGTTATTGATTTTAGTTGGTATATTTTTCGGTTATTTATCTTCAGGAAATCCTGGATTGTTAGTCATTTGTTTAGGTATTATTGGATGGGTTTTGAGTTCTACATTTGAACTCATCAATTTCAATCGTACAATTTATTATGTAACTTTTGTCAGGTATACTCCTCTCTCAAAGCATAATACTAATTAAAACTTACCTATTCCAAATGATATTTTTACAGAACAATTAACAATATGGGATTGTCCCATAATTCATTTTCTTTTTTTGGTATGATCTTTTTTCAAAGTAATTTGGGAGTGATTTTTGTTT
>MVQZ01000264.1 GCA_002067565.1 Methanobacterium sp. PtaU1.Bin242
CTCATCAGTATTACCCGGAAGCGAAGAAGCAATCATCAAACCATCCGGCCTCAACACAGCCACACCACTAACATCCCCTGGAGCACGCTCCAACAACTCATTCAACAAACCACCAATATCCTCTCTCAAACCCATCTTAAAAACCTCCTTGTTAATAACTTATTTATCGCCAATACTATCCTTGAAAACTTTTTGGCCCAAAAAAATATACTGCCAAATATTATTCTTATTGACAATGTCGTGGTGAAAATAAAAATGTTGATCTAAACGTGCTATGATGTTAAGATGTTTATGTGTATTACAAAAAGTTTAATTATTGTTAGAATACAATATATTTAAAAGTAAATTTTTAATAATAATGATCTATCTTTAATTATTATTTTTACTTTAATTATTATTTATCAGTAATATAATTCTTTACTGCCTTCTTTAACATTACTCTGATCATCCCTATATTTGCATTATTTTCAGTTAAGACAATTATCACATGGCTGTTACCACATTCTTCTATTATAATCTTCCCAAAACGAGTTTCAACAATCAACTGTTCTAAATCCCCATAACTAACACTCTTTGTAAGCTCTCTCACCGCACCAAGCGCAGCAACAGTAGTGGCACTTAAAATAGAACTGGTCTTATCCACCTTACCCACAGGAATACCATCCAAACCAGCTGTTAAAGAATCCTTAACCCCCTTAATCCTATTAATATCAACCAAAATATTTTCGAAATCTGTAATAATCATCCCCATCCTATTTTCAATTTTATTATTCTTTCATCACGATTTTGCTACCTTTTATTTTCATTTATAATTAAATCAAATAACCAGAAAAAATAGCAGAAGATTATCTATCAAAGTAGAAATGTTCCGAATAACTAGTATCATCAAGTAAGTTCAAGTCTTTATTAATTATAACATAAAATTCCATTATGGAAATACTCCCTTATTAACATAACTACATACGACATGTTAAATCGAATTCACAATCAACTTGATATACAGATAATAATCAACCAGGATCATACCTATCCATATGTCCCGGTATACTCCCACTTGTAAAAGAATTTTCTATTAACTGGACGGTGAACAAATGTAACGAAAAATCTTTGATTTCATCTGAACAGATCAGAATTGCGCTAATATTTTCAAATTCACTTTTTTTTATGAAAGCTCTTGATCAAATTATTCTTTCCACAAAAGTGGTTTTCCGGCGTTTAATTACGCTGCAAACCACATCTGCGGATATTTTTGATGTTTTGTCCTAAAAATCAGATATTTTTTTCAAATCACTGCCCTAATTAGATGGTTTTAATAACCAACTTACAGCTTGCATCGCTATGTTCTATGCCCTCAATAACAAAAGGTTCACCTGTAATTTCCTCCATCATGGCTATTCCGACCAAAGCCAGAGGACATCCCACAGAACGAGGGATATCGTTTTCCTCTAAATAGTCAGTATAATGGTGTATGTTACAGTTTTTAACTGTCATCTCCAGAATATCGTCATTTACACTGAAATCAATACTCTCTGCCACATTAAAACGTCCAATTAGGTAATTATCATAGAATTCCATTGCCTTTTGGGATGTGCTTGTATCTCGGTCCTCTCCCAGCATTTCTGATCCTACTTTAACCAGATTCCATAAATCTTCCCCGAATGCTCTGGTAACTCCTCCTGAACCCTCTCCAGACACTTTCCAGAGACCTTTAGTTATCCCCATCAATGATGCCAAATATACTGTCATCAGGGGATCCATCTGCTCAGCCAGCATAGCTGCTATCGTTTTAATTTTTAAATCTTCATCTGCCATTTTTTGTTAACTCCTGTTTTTTTATTCTTAAATTCATCAAATATTAATCATTTACTCATAATTTCCTTTACTTTTTCAGCGGTTCTCTCCAGTTCTAGAAGTGCAAGTCCCAGGTTAACCTCAGCAGGAGAAAGTGCAGCTAAAACCGCCTTCTTACCAGCATAAGACAAAATAGCCTTACCCGTGGCACCGTCAATAACCACCTGATTCAAATCACCACGATCAAGCTCATCACAAGTCCTCTGAGAAGTACCAACCATAGCCGCAGCCATAGCCGCCACCCTCTTCTCATCAGTATTACCCGGAAGCGAAGAAGCAATCATCAAACCATCCGGCCTCAACACAGCCACACCACTAACATCACCAGGAGCACGCTCCAACAACTCATTCAACAAACCACCAATATCCTCTCTCAAACCCATCTTAAAAACCTCCAAAGACAATTTTTCTTATATTCAAAAAGTAATTTTTTTTTAATTTTTAAAAAAGAAAAAAAACACATCTACAGATTCTTTATCATTACAGTAATAACGCTAGTCATAATGAGATGTTATACAAAAACTTATAGATGTTAATGTGCATATACACAATCCTTAAATAGGATTTATTTTTTAACCATGAAATCAAAAATAAGGGAGGAGTTTTAAAGAATTTTATAATACCACATCAAACTTTATTATTCAAAAAAATAAATAAAATATATTAAATACAATTTATAGAAGGGATATCCCCTCATAGGAACATATAATTTCCAATGATCATGCCACTACGTTAATTATATAAATAAAAAAAATTTATGCTTCGATTATAACCTCAATACAATATAAAGTGATTTTTATGAGTGAACCACTCTTGAAAAGGGCAACTGTTTCTTTGCCTATAGATCTTGATTTTAAATTTAGGAAACTTGCTTCTCAAAAGTATAAATTTGAAAGAGGATGGTATAGCAGAGCTGTATCTGAGGCTATGGAGCTGTGGCTGATAAGTAACGAATATACTATCTTAAATGAGGGAATAAATGATGTTACTCAATTAATGGAGATTAAAACTTGGAATATGCTGAAATCGAAGCTGAATCAAGAATTTGGTCCGAAATTCACCCCCAACAATGTTTTTGACTATTTTAAAAACCAATCACCATATTTAGAGCTTAAGTATGAAATGGATGATGGTAGAATAACTGTTGATCTAAATAAATCCACAAAAGAAAGAGAAGATGAATCTTCTAGAGATAATATTTTATACAAGCATCTTGTTCCTATAACTATGGTCACCAAGGCAATGATGAAGGAGATCACTGGGAAAGACTACCAAATAGAACACTTTGAAGTGGGTAAATGTAATAAAGTTTGCCTGAAAAAGGTTGAATAGTTCCCAATTTAGCCGGAATAAAGATAAAAAAGTAAATAAAATCAGAACGGCTCCTTTTAAATAATTTTATCATCCATTGGGATTTTTATCTCCTTTGAGAATTATACTTATACGTACTTCTTACCTTTTTTTATAATAATCTATTTCTTTTTTAACTGATTCAGGGCTTCTCACAGGTGATCATGAAGATGGTTCTATCCCCTATACTTTCAGCACGGTCGGCTATTCTCTCTAAGAAACGAGCCACAAATAGTAAATATACCATGTAATATATAGCGTCCTTTTCATCGAACATGCTTTTGGTAATATCATTAAGTGCTGTATCAAATAGATCGTCCACTTTATCATCTTCTCGATGAAGTTCCCTGGCGATATCCATGTCCTGATTTAAAAATGATGTAATGCTCTTACTGACCATGTTCTCCACTATTTCTGCCATGTTTTTGATATCATCCATGGGTTTTTCAGGGATCTGTTCATCTTTGATATGTCTGGCCACCTCTGCTATGTTAGCTGCTAAAAGGCTCATCCTTTTCAGGTGGCTTCCAACTTTTAAAGATGATTCGATAAATCTTAAATCTTTTGCAACTGGCTGTTCAGCAGCAATGATGCTCATGGTTTTGTGTTCCAAATTGTAATTCAATTTGTCAATTTCTTCACCGGTTTTGATAACATTCTTTACCAGTTCTTCATCATAATCAAAAAGGGTAATCATGGCCTTTTTATAAGCTTTAAGAGTGGTTTCCCCCATCTCTTCCAAATCATCCCTCAATTCTTTCAATCTTTTCTGGAATAATATCCGAGGATATCTTTTTTTCATTTTTTATGCTCTCCTATTTAGTATATTCATTTATTAAAGTTTCTACATCTTTTTGTGAAGGTTCACGTATCTTATACTTCTCTAACAACTCATCCCGATCAACAGATTTATTAATATTATATTTTACCAGGATGAAATCAATTTCAATTGGTAAAGATAATTTTGTTTCTTCATTTAACTCAATAATGGTTTCAAAAAGTTTTGATTCCATTTTATATAGTTCTACTTTTGATTCTGGTGTTATGATAACAGATTTAATTGCTTTATTTTCATAAAACTCTTCCAATGACTCTACATCCAAATGCCACGCTCCAACAATCTTCTCATCCTTTATGAACAATACAGTCTCATTCCCCTTATCCAGGACTCTTAAATAGCCCAAACTGGGTAGATGGGATCTTTTTAAACTTCCATTTGCTACAAATTCCGGTTCATTAGAAGGAAGCCACATTAACTCTTCACCTCATTAGGAGGTTATGGAATAATTTATTGTGCATAACCCGTTTTCCCACAATGGAATAGGCCACTCTATCAGCCATACCCATCACGTGATGGCCCATACTCAGTAAATTCCTTCCAACAAGGATCAGATAGGTGTGTGAACCTCCATGCGTAATTTCATGGTACTCTCTAAACATTTGATTATAGAAATCCTGTAAACTGTTGTAATTTTTGGTGGAACGTTTTAATAACTGTAAATCTTCATTTAACAACGCTCCCACACCATCTTTAATCATGTTCTGTGTTGTCTGTGACATAAAATCTATATGGGGTGGTTTATGAAATGTTAAACCTCTCTCATCTGAATCTATGGTATATCTGGATATGTAAGCAGATAGATTGTTAATCCTCTCCAGTTCAATAGATATTCTAAGAAGGGCTGCACCCATTCTTAGATCTTTAGCAACGGGTTGATGTAAACCCAGAACTTTAAGACAACCATCCTCTATTTTATAACTATCTTTATTAACCTCATCTGTGGATTTTATAATGTCCTTTGCCAATGCCACATCTTCATTTATAAAACTTTCAACAGATTTATCAATTCTCTCTGTGGTTTGATTACTGTAAATTAGAATATCACTCCCCAGTGATACCAGTTTATTTTCCAGTACTACATTGAACATCTGACCCACCCCCTATGAATATCTGAAATATGCACATTTTGAAAGTTTTTAAGCCATTCACAAAGATTACTTCCTATCCGAATCTACCAGTTATATAATCCTCTGTTCGTTTATCACACGGTTCGATGAATATTTTATCGGTCGGTCCGCTTTCTATTATTTCGCCGTTTAAGAAGAATGCTGTGTACTTGGAGACACGGGTAGCCTGCTGCATGTTGTGGGTAACAATTATAATGGTATAATCCTTTTTCAGTCTATGTATTAAATCCTCAATTTTGGTTGTGGATATGGGATCTAAAGCAGAACAAGGTTCATCCATCAATATAACCTCAGGTTCAACTGCTATGGTTCTTGCAATGCACAATCTTTGCTGTTGCCCACCAGAAAGTCCCATGGCTGATTTATCTAACTTATCTTTAACTTCATCCCAGAGAGCTGCTGCTTTTAAACTGTCCTCCACCTTTTCTTCTATTATATCTTTATCTTTTATTCCATGGACCTTTAATCCATATGCTACATTATCAAATATTGATTTGGGGAATGGATTGGGTTTTTGGAATACCATTCCCACTCTTTTACGCAGATCAACTACATCAACCTTGGGATCATAAATATCTTCCCCATCCAGTAGCACCTTCCCCTCTTTACGGAAGGTGTCTATTAAATCGTTCATCCGGTTAAGGGTACGTATGAATGTTGATTTCCCACATCCTGAAGGCCCTATAAGAGCTGTGACCATATTTTTATTTATTTTTAGACTGACATCCTTTAAAATGTGTAATTCGTCAAAGTATACGTTTAATTTTTCCACTTCAATTCTGTAATCCATATTATTATCGCCCCATCATCTTCTTGGTGTATCTATCGACTAAGGTGTTAGTTACCACGGTTATTATCAGGATTATAATAACCAGCACAGCTGCTGTTCCATATGCATTATCTAAGGAAATACCTTCAGTGGCCAAAATGTAAAGGTGTAAGGGTAAAGGCCTTGCAGGATCCATAAGAGATATAGGAATACTTAATGCAGCACCTACTGTGTATAGAATGGCGGCTGCTTCAGCAATGGCTCTTCCCATTCCTAAAATTACTCCAGTGGTTATTCCTGGCATGGCTGCCGGTACCACCACTTTATACACAGTTTGCCATTTGGTAGCTCCCAGAGCAAGACTCCCCTCACTATAAGATTTGTTAACAGACTCTATCGAAACTTCAGAAGCTGCCAGTATAGTGGGAAGAGCCATTAAAGCTAAAGTCAATCCACCAGACAATACACTCCACCCCATATCCAAATAAATAACAAAAAATGCCAGTCCGAACAATCCAAAAATTATGGATGGAATGGAAGACAGTGTTTCTGCTCCGAATCTTATGGCTGCTACTAATCTGCCTTCACCTGCATACTCCGCCAGATAAACCGCCGCCCCGACACCCAAAGGAGTAGCGACTAATAAAGCAATTAAGGTAACATATGCCGTAGAGACAATCATGGGGAATATACCGCCTGCTCTTCCAGAATCGATAGGTTCACCTAATAGAAATTCCAGATTAATAACAGGTAAACCTTTTAAAATTACATAACCTATTATGAAGAGCAATATAATGATGGTTATAATTCCAGATATCCAGAAAACCGCTTTCATTATCTTCTGGGCATTTTTAGGAGATAAAACACGTTGCATTTTAAATCCTCCCCACAATAGCATTCTTAAAAGGAGAAATCACAAGTATCCCCCTCCCACGGTTACCTTCTTCTTATAGTGGAAGTAATTTGCAACCACCAGCAGCACTATTATCATTAAGATTAGCACTATTCCTGTGGCAAAAAGCGCATTATAATGTATTCCTGTTGCATATCCCATTTCTATGGCTATGTTGGAAGTTAATGCTCGAACCGGGTCAAATATGGAGCCGGGTATCTGTACCACATTACCGGCAACCATAATTATGGCCAGTGTTTCACCTATGGCCCGTCCCATTCCCAATATAATAGAAGTAATAACTCCTGGAATGGCTGCAGGAAATATTACATTTTTTATGGTCTGCCAGTGAGTGGCGCCCAGTGCCATTGAAGCTTCTTTATATTCACCAGGCACTGATCTTAATGCATCCTCTGAAACACTGACGATTATGGGTAAAATCATCACCGTGAGGATGATTGATGCAGTTAACATGCTGAACCCAGTTCCTCCGAAATGTATTCGCATGAAGGGTACCAGTATTATCAGCCCGAAAAATCCGTATACTACAGATGGAATTCCAGATAATGTCTGTAAGGTAGGTTTCAAAATTTTCCGCATATTTGCAGGTGCTATCTCTGCCATGAATATGGCACAAAAAACACCTAAAGGAACTGCCATTAGTAATGAAAGACCAGTTATGGCTAATGAGCCAATGATCATAGGGAAAACGCCGTAAAGACCGTTTGATGGGCTCCAATCCATACCAAATATGAAATTAAAAAACCCGACACTCATTATAGCCGGATATCCCTCCCAAAAAATGAAGAATATTATCAGGGCAATGATAATTATTGAAGATATGGCTGTTAAAAACAGTCCTTTTTCGATTAGAAATTCATCAACCTTTTTTGACATGTATTTACCTCTGAAACAAACTTATAAGCGTGAAAAATCTTTATCTATAAATATTATCTTATATTCTATTAGATTAAATTTTTAATATTCTATTAAACTAATCTATTAAACTAATTTTCATTTTTAATCTAATTTC
>MVQZ01000265.1 GCA_002067565.1 Methanobacterium sp. PtaU1.Bin242
TTTAAAGTGGTGCAAACTATGTTGTTAGAGATAGAAGTAGTGGGAAAAGGAAAAGTAGAGGCAGAACTGGATAAGAGAAATCCCAAGACAGCTAGGGAAATCTATAAAGCTTTACCTATCGAAGGAAATGCCAATGTGTGGCTGGAAGAGGTATACTTCCAGATCTCTCAAAATCTTGATTATGAAACACCATCTTCTAAAGCTTCCAGGGGAGATTTATCTTACTGGCCTCCAGGAGCTGCATTCTGTATATTCTATGGTGAATCACAGCCCGCATCTGATGTGAATCATATAGGCCGGATCACTGGGAATCTGGCCCTATTTGAGAATGTTGTTGATAGTGATAAGATCATAATAAGAGAACTATGAATTAAAATTGGAAATTTAATTCCTAATTAATAAAATTTTTCCAAATAATATTTTTTTATTTATTTAATTTACTATCCTCCAATCAAACTGTTTTTATACAGGAGAACATGGTTTCATGGTTATTATAATAGTTTAGAGTTGCGCTAAAGCTAAATATAATAATAAGCACACTAATATACAATCATATTTAGGAGAAAGTTGTAATGTCTGTAGTCAGCAGAAGACAGAGAGAAAAAGAGCAGCGACGTAAAGATATTATCGAGGCTGCTGAGAAGTTATTCTTTAAGAAAGGCTACGATAACGTCTCTATGAACGATATTGCTAAGGAGGTAGAACTCTCCAAAGCTACACTATATCTTTACTTTGATAATAAAGAAGCTCTGTTTTTTTTAATTATCCTTCGTGGAGCCAGAATCCTGAGTAATATGATTAAAGAAAGAATGGAATCAGAAGAAACAGGTATAGGAAAACTTACTGCATTCAGGGAGGCTTATGCAGATTTTGTTAATGAATATTCCGATTATTTTAAGATTTACAGTTATTTTCATTCAGGAAGATTCGATCTGGAAAGTCTGGTTAACAATGCCTATTTAAGTGAATTTTTAGAGCGCAGACAGTATTCTATGGCTACATCCAGTTTTATGATCCCCACACCCTCTGTTAATGAATATGCCATTAGAATACTTGATTTAGGTAAGGAAATTTTTGATATATGCTGTAATGCAGTAAAAATGGGTTTAGTGGATGGATCCATCCAGTATGATGTGGATCCTGTGGAATTAACCACTTTATTAATAATATTATCTGAAAGCATGGCCAATATGCGTCCAGATCTGGTTAAAGAGTTAGAAGTTAATGGAATCAGTCAGCAGGAATTTACAAAGGATGTAGGGTATTTATTAGGGGATATGATCCGGTTTAAATATCCAATAATTTCCAGAGATGAAAAATAACTGTAATTAAAATGAAAATGTTAAAACCCGTTAATTTTTAACATAAAATCCAAAAAAATCTATATTCTTTTTTTGAGACTTCATATCTATTTTTTTCAGTTATAAACTTTTTTTTATTTTGTTTATCATTTTTTCAACGTTTTTTAGAGAAATTAAGAATTTTTGATTTTTTATCTTTTTTTCTACAATTAAAAACGAAACCGAAAGCATTAAATAATAATGACCATCGGTTATTATATAACCATTAGTTACATAATGATCTATAGTCATAGAATGACTGATGGTTGTGTAATTACCATTGGTTAGGTGGTGATGGAAAATGGAAGATGACGTGATAAAGGTAAAATCACTGGTCAAAAAATATGGAAATTTCACTGCTGTGGATAATATATCTTTTAATATAAAAAAAGGCGAAATTTTTGCTTTTTTAGGCCCTAATGGCGCCGGAAAGACCACAACAGTTGAAATGTTGGAATGTCTTAGGCGTGCAACTTCAGGGTCTGTCGATGTTTTGGGATTCGATATAAAAAAGGACGATTTCAAGATAAAACAAAGGATAGGTGTACTTCCTCAGGATTTCAGTGCTTTTGAATGGTTGACGGTTTATGAAAACATCGATTACTTTGCACAAATGTATCCCAAACACAGGGATGTAGATATCATTATTAAAACACTGGATTTGAAGGATAAACGGGATATATTATTTAGAGATCTCTCTGGTGGTTTAAAACAGCGTGTAGGAGTTGCTATATCTCTGGTTAACGATCCAGACATGGTTTTCCTGGATGAACCAAGCACAGGACTTGATCCTAAAGCTAGACGTGACGTGTGGGATGCCATTAAGGAACTAAAGAAGGAAGGAAAGACGGTTTTTTTAACAACCCACTACATGGACGAAGCTTATCATCTGGCCGACCAGATATGTGTTTTGCATAAAGGTCAGATTATTGCCGAAGGGACTCCAGAAGATCTTATAAACCGATATGGTGGTGGAAACACTCTTATTATAAGAGGATGTAGTCAAGAAGCCAGGGATGAACTTATTAATGCAATTCCAGATTTTAAAAATGAAGGAAGCAGTCTAATGGCAAGATTACCAGAGGGAGATGGGGTTACAAGCATATCTGTAGCAGCATCCATCATAAATGAGGGTAATTTCGCCTGTGAAGAAATTTATGTAAAAAAATCAACTCTTGAAGATGTTTTTCTTAATTTAACCGGTGAAAAACTGGTGCAAGGAGGGAAATAGATATGTCTGCTATAACTGTTGATATTAAGTATACTCTCATATCCTTTTTTAGAAATAAAAGAGTGGTTTTTTGGACTTTATTTTTCCCTATCATCCTCTTTTTGCTTTTCGGATTCATATTTGGAAGCCAATCAGATTCCATTAATCTTTATTACCAAGATAATGATGGATCACAGGTTTCTGGCGCTTTTATTCAGGCTTTAAATACCACTGGGGCAGTTGAGCTTAAAAATGGTTCTGGAATGGATTTAGCTCAAATGCTCCGGGATGGTAAGATTTCTGCATATATGGAAATACCCTCCGGATTCGAGAAAAACATGGCATTAGCGAAATTGCAGGGCAATTCATCGGGTGCAGGGATTCAGATCTATTATGATAAATCAAAGTCCACTTCCATGGCTGCAATTTCCATTGTAGAGCAGGTGGCTAGTGGTTTTAACATGAAAACCAGCGGTACTAAAGAACTTATCACTGTAAACGCCAATGATGTGGCCACGCCCGGTATGAATTATTTCGACTTTTTACTTCCAGGTATACTTGCAATTTGTATAATGTCAGCCATAAACATGGCAGTGGCTGTTATAACTCATTATAGAGACACAGGGGTGTTTAGAAAGCTTTCAACAACACCTTTCTCCAGTTTAAAATGGATTGCAGCTAGAATCGTGGCCTGGACGTTGGTAGTGGTAATTTCATTGATTATGCCTCTATTATTGTCCTGGTTAGCATTCGGTACTCATCCCAACATCAACCTGATATCCGTGTTATTGATCGTTGCAGGGACGGCCATGTTCGCTGGTTTGGGGATAATCTTTGCCAATTATGCTAAGGATTCTGAATCAGCTGTAACTGCTGTTATGGCCATAACATTCCCCCTGATGTTTATATCTGGTACTTTTATACCGGTGGAGAACATGCCCTGGTTCCTGCAGTACATAGCAAATGTTTCACCCCTTACATATTTGAGTAATGGACTTAGAAGCTCTATGATCACCGGAAACTATGGTGATGCTGTAATGAACCTGGTTATTGTCGGAGGATTGGGAATCATATTGTTCTGCGTAGGTGTAACTGTTTTCAACTGGAAGGAGGATTAGAAACTCTTCATTTTTTATTAATTCTATTGAAATGATGATCAAATGAAAATAAGGAGCTTAAATATGAAATCTGTGGAAATAAAAGCCGATATGGATTCTAAGCGAAAATTATTAATGGGTTTATTCTGGACCAACCGAAAGGCCGCCAGAACTGAAGGTTGTGCACCATTCCTGATACAAAAAATCGAAACAAAATCGACCACATACATAGCAAACGAAACTCAATGCCTTAAATTATCCGGTGATTTATTAGAAAACGTTTTAATGAATATTAAGGACTTTAAACTGGTTGAATTTTTCATCAATCTGGGAGAAGAAGACATAAAAATCTCCATTCAAGAGGATGTTTTTTCAGTATCAACAACCAAAACAAAGGAACTCGAGGATGAAATCATTGCAAAAATAGAGCGAGAGGCTAAAAAAAAATATCCAAGCATTTGTTTTAAATTCCCTCGACGGATGGGAGTATATGACTAATCTATGAAATAGATGATTAAAAAAATCCATTTAGATACAAGTAAGAGATGTTTAACTGGATATCACTCATTCAATCACTAAATAAAAAAAAACTGAGTTTCAGAGCTATCGATTATGCTTGGTGGATGGTAAACTTTTTGATAAGAAGAATCTTTTTTTTAACGCCTCTGAG
>MVQZ01000266.1 GCA_002067565.1 Methanobacterium sp. PtaU1.Bin242
ATCTGTTTTTGTTGATGATTCCAGGACGTATTTAAGTGCATCACCTAATTTTGCAAAAAATACATAATTTAATCCTCTATCTTTTAGAATATCTGTAAATTCTTTTTTTTCTGAGGATTGTACCAGATTAGCATCATCCACCACCTCTTCACTGCTGGTGATCACTAAAAGATGATCAATGCCATTCAAACCATCTGCAACAGCTTCTGCATTCATCTGGTTTATAGGTTCACCTCTAGAACCGCGAATAGCTGACACTAGATAAAGTTTGCCCTGGGATAGTTGTGCAGAGCTTTTTATGGTGGCCCGTATTCCATCGGGGTTATGTGCAAAGTCATCAATTATAAGAGGACTTCGGGAAAGCACAGTGAACCGCCTGTTCAGGGCACGATAGGATGAAACCGCACTTAAAATGATATCTGGACTAATTTCCAGGGCTAAAGCTGCTCTAACAGCGGCTAACGTGTTTTGGATGAAGTGTGGGCTTTTAAAGGGTAGTTTATCTTCATCAAAGATTTTTTTCCTATTATAGAATATCCCTCCATGATTACCTTCATGAAATTCCAGTTCAGATCCTGCCCCATAAAACATTACACCCGCAGAAGAAGGCGCCAATTTTTCCATCTTCCTTATAAGGGGATCTTCAGAATTTAAAACCACGAAATTCCCTTTAAATCCTTTAATTGATCCGGATATTTCGTGGAATGCTTCTTTAAGGGAATTTACCAGGCCAATATGGTCCAGAGCAACATTGGTAAGCACCACCATCAGGGGATTAATGGCTGAGGTCATCAGATAAGCATGATCAGTCATTATCCTGTCCATCCACCCCTGAACTTCAGAAACTTCTATAACCATGGCCTCTATTTTTCCGGGAAATTCAGCGATCTGTTTAGCTACCATGGGATCGATGAGGGTGTTAAACTCTGATAGGGAGTCAGTGTTGGTGTAAGTCTGATAACCTGCCTCCTGGATGATGGTATGGATCATGTGGGTGGTGGTGGATTTTCCATTGGTACCGGTCACCACAATACGCAGGGCATCTTTGGCAAATTTTCTGATGGCCCATTTAAGAGCAAAGGCATTGGCAAGTTCTATCTTATCACAGATAATAACAGGCAACTTTAGAGTTTTTGAGACTTCAAGAGCTTTTTTAGAGATATTTTGGGTTATAATACAGGATACATCTCTTTGGGATGCCATTTCCACACCCATTTCATCTATACGGTGCCTTATAACCACATCGCCCTTCCCTGAATCTTTTAAAATGTTAAATATGCCATTAATAGGTATGTTTTCTCCAATAAGTTTTCCATCAATCTGATCTGCCAGTGGAAGAGTTTTAAGGGGTTTCATTTTATCCAATTAATCGAATTATGTAATTATCCATCAAGTTTTATATAATTAATTTTTAATTAAAAGAGTTGATAAATGATTAAGGCTACCAGACATATGATTAAAGTAGCCAGCCAGTATAGGGCAACTATTTTACCTTCAGAAAGTCCTTTATAATGCAATGTGTGGTGTAAGGGCTCTACAGGTAATTTAATAATTCCTGAACGATGCATGAGACTTATTATTACTGAAAGTATGGGCACGGTAATGGCCACCACTGCAAAGGGGATTAAGTTTCCCAGTATCGCTGCAGCTGCATATACTCCTCCCAGGGCGAAGGCACCGGTGTCCCCCATGAATATGGATGCTGGAATTTTATTATGGACTAAAAATCCGAAGCATAGGCCGGCGAGAGCCATAAAGACAACAGAAACATCCCATCGACCAGTTAAAATAGAGAAAATTGCACAAGCCAGTGATGCTATTCCCATCACTCCTGCAGCCAGGCCATCCATCCCGTCAATTAGATTAACGGCATTTATAGCACCCACCACTCCAATAATGGCTATGGGAATGGCCAGTAAACCAAACTGAAAACCGCTCAGAGTGAATGGTATGGCACCGGATGCCACCAAAACTAAGGATACTAAAATTTGGGACAGTATCTTCTCCCTTTCTTTTATTTCGCTTTTTATAGGAACTTCACGAATCACATCTACTTTGTTTTGATTTACGAGTTTGTCAAGTTCTTTTTTAGCTTTGGGAGTAGCAACCCTTGCTTCTTCTCCAGGTTTTAGGGTTAATCTTCCTAATTCAACTGCCTGATTGGTGATGTTTCGAACTACCTTCTGAAATTCTTTGGTCCTGAGACCCAGCAGGTCGTCTAATAAACCTACGATAGCTGCTACCAGCATCAGAGCCACGCTTATAACTAATATTTTATTAGAGGAATATATACTAAGTATAAATAACATTCCTAAAAGGATGGCCAGCCCACCCATGGTGGGGGTGCCCTGTTTATGGCTGTGTTCTGAGACAATGGGGTTGTCGGTGATGTTGGCGTTTAACAATATCCTTCTGATAAATGGTGTAAAAATAGCAACAGCTAAAAAAGCTATTAAAAAGGGGATTAAAATAATTATAAATCCCATATCAAGGTTCAATTAATCACTACTCCATATTATTAAGTTATTATTATAAGGTTATTCCAAGTTTTTTCAGTATTATAAGATTATTCCAAGTTTTTTCAGTATTATAAGGTTATTCCAAGTTTTTCCGCGATTTCAAAACATCGGGTTATGTTCCTGTCACGAAATGTTATTCTGCTAGCAACTTCTGGGCCATGTATTATCCATGGTTTTTCATTGCTGAATGTTTGTTTCAGTTGATATTTATTTTCATTTTTAAGTGCAATGCGACTTATATTCTGCCGATCCTTTTCAGTTAAGGGTATTTCCAGGGCACTGTATTCTTTGATATCCTTTTCGATCTTATGAGGCTTCCACTCGCCCAGAGCCATGTTAACCAGCTGGTGCAGGGGGTTAATATTTGAGGAGCTGAAGGTTAAAAATCTGGTTCCACTGGGTCTGGTGTTCATTTCCAGTGTATTTATCTTTTTCGTCTGGCTATTAAATATAAACTCTACTTCAGTGGTGCCATTTGCATCCAGATCATCGGTGATTTTTTTGGCTATTTTTAAAAGTTCCTGGTTATTAAAGTTTTCAATGTTAACCGGGGCGGTTCTGGTTTTTTCTATGGGATGAGTTCCTTCCAGGGTTGTTTCCCCTTTGTACA
>MVQZ01000267.1 GCA_002067565.1 Methanobacterium sp. PtaU1.Bin242
TTTGATTCAGTATTTCATGCTTTCACTGCCCTGTCCACTGGAGGATTTGGTATGCATAATACCAGCCTCCTGTTCTATAACAGTGTCTGGATTGAAATAGCGGCTATGATTGTAATGATGATCGGTGCTACAAACTTTGCACTGCATTACACAGTCCTTAAAGGTAACTTGAAAGAATATTTTAAAGATATAGAAACAAAGGTGGCTTATTCATTAATTATTCTATCCACTATTCTGGTGACATTGGTACTCTATAATAACCACGTATATGGAAATGATCTACTCTTAAACTTCAGATATGCTCTATTCCAGATGGTATCTGCTATAACCACTACCGGCCTGCAAACAGCATTTTATCCGGATTTACTGGCTAAATGGATTGGACTGGGTACTTTTCTGTTGACCATACTCATGATAATCGGTGCAGGATCCCTTTCCACCGGTGGGGGTATTAAATGGCTAAGATTTGGAATTCTCTTAAAGGGAATATCCTGGCAGGTTAAATCGTTCATCTTACCTGGTAAGGCTGTGATGGCTAAAAAAATACATCATGTCACAGAATTAAAAATAACTGATGATGTATTAAGGATCACCGGGGCATTCGTATTCACCTACTTTGTAATATACATAATAAGCGTAATTATCGTTTTAATATACTATCCTGATATATCACGGGTCATATTTGAAGTTGCATCTGCTTTAAGCAACGTAGGATTGGGTTCTGGTATAATTACACCTGATTCTCCCGCAGTTGTCAAAATAGTTTTCATTATAGACTTCTGGATGGGTAGACTGGAAATATGGCCCATTTTACTGGTTATGGTTATCACTATTCAAAATATAATTCGAAGATAGAATAAAATTATAAAGATTTCTTTGAAAATAAGTTTTTTTTATGTTTTAATTGTATTCATGGATTATATGTTTTGCCAACCTCTTGGCTAGTGCTATAATGGTTAACACTGGCGGTGCTCCTGGGGCTTCTGGGAAGACACTGGCATCAGCCACATAAAGTCCAGGGATATCTGTTTCCAGGTTTGTATCTACCACCTTTCCCATAGCTGCAGTTCCACCAGGATGAGCACCCCTGGGAGGTGTAGATACCAGAGTGCGAGGATCAACCCCTGCTTCGGTCAGTATGGATCCGGCTATTGCTGAGCCACAGCTTAAAAGTTCCACATCCCTTGCTGTGCTGTGTTTTACCACCGAGTCCGGGGTAACTTTACCGGAGGCATCATCCTTTATCTTTATCATCATGCCCAGAATATCCTTTTTTCTAGCTTTTTTATCTTTCAGTTTATCAACCAGGATTTCTGAGTAGTGAGGGGAGAGAATAATATCATCCTGTTTAATCAGGGCGTACATTAGAACTTCTTTGTTAAATTTTACTCCCTTAAACATTCCCCCTACAGTTACAAAAGTATCAACAAAAAGGTTATCTCCTGCTTTTATACCTGTTTTACTTAAAAGCCGAGGAGTGGAAATAGCACCAGCAGATAGAACCACCATATCTGCTTTAAATTCCCTATTTTTACTTTTAACACCAGTTACTTTTCCCTGTTCTGTTATTATCTCGGTTATCGCTGTTTCGTCAACCACTTTCGCTCCTGATGCTACTGCTTCCTGGAGATATTTCATTGAGGTCCATTTAGCATCCCTTTTACATCCAAGGGCACATTCACCACATGGTTTGCACAGACTAGGATCTATGAATTTAGGCATCTTTAGAGCATTAAAACCCAGAGATGCGGAGGCATCCATTATCATTCGGGTACCAGATCCTAGATGAGAGTCTGGCAGTGGATTTACATTTAACTCCATTTCTACTTCTTTAAATTCATCTTCCAGATCCACACCCATTTTCTTGAAGATGTGCTGACAGGTTCTCACCGCATTTCCCAGGGTTACCATGGTCGTACCGCCCATACAGGAGGTGTTCATAATTTCAACGCCGGAGGTGAAACTTTCATAACATTCCCCTGCATTTTTAGGCTTTATAAGAGGTCCTTTATCAATTATGGTAACATTTACCCCGGCTCTGCTAAGTTCTCGGGCCACAGTTCCACCACCAGCACCTGATCCCACCACGATTACATTCATCATTATTCCCACATTTTTAATATCATTAATTAGAATGAACTATTTTCTGGATGAATATCCACTATTAAGTATTTTAGATGAAATTACTCAATTTGGTGATTATAAAAAAATAATTAATAAAGATTTAAATGGTTTTATTATTACCTGGCTTTCTTCCGGGCTTGGAATCCTTGGGACCAAACAATTCTTCTGCAATAAGACCTCCAAAGGCTCCTAAAAGCATGAATATGGCCAGAGAAATTATAAAGCCCAGTACAAGATAGATCATTCCCTGGAATATCAATCCCGGGTCAAAATTTAGACTGTAAAGATTGAAGGATAATTGGGGTGCGGTGAAAAAATTCACCAAAAAGAACAGCACTGCCAGAACACCACCGGCAATACCTCCCACCCTGTAGCTGTTTTTCTCACCACCAGCCATGGCACTGGCTACAAATCCGGTTAAAACAATTATAGCCAGCACACCGACTAAAACTGTTGGTGTAACAAAAAAGTCTATGAATAATACGACTAAAGCGATAAACACGCTGATAGATACTGCTGTTTCCATGCTGGCCATTTTTAAACTCCTAAAATTAAACTTTATAATTAATCATTTTTTTTACTTCTGAAAATTTGTTTTTCATATTACTGAAATTTTGGATATAAAAGTTATTGGAGGACATTATATTAAAAGATTTTCTACATTACAAAAAGATATGTAATTAAGAAATTATTTTACATATGAAAAACAATATAATTATTAAATAGGATCCTATAAAAGGAAAACAGGGTGAGGAAAGTTGAGTATTTTAAAAAAAAATTCTTCCAAACCAGATATCGAAAAGTTAGAGGCCGAAAAAAAGGTTCAAGACCTTATAAGAGCGTTGGTTGAAGGTGACAGTAACACATCCTGGAAAGCTGCCCGGGCACTGGGCAGAATAAAAGATGAAAAAGCAGTAATGCCCCTTATCGAAGTATTAAATAGCGAAAACAATGATTTAAGATGGAACGCCGCCATTTCATTAGGTAAGATAGGTGATAAAAGAGCAGTGCACCGATTGATCATTCTCCTAAAGGATGAACAGTGGTATGTACGTTTGCATGCAGCAGAAGCTCTGGGCATGATCAAAGATGAAAGGGCTGTAAAACCTCTTATAGAAGCTTTAAAGGATGAAAAAATTAGAAATGAAGCAGCATTATCATTGGGTAAGATAAAAGATAAGATGGCAGTACAGCCACTCATTAATGCCATAGCAGAAGATGATTTCGCATTCAGAAGCGCTGCTGAAGAAGCTCTGGGAATGATTGGTGATGAAGAAGCTGTACCCTATTTGATAGAGGCATTAAAAGATGAGGATATAAGTGTGCGCAGACATGCAGCCGGTGCTCTGGCAAAAATTGGAGATGAAAAGGCACTTGGGCCTTTAAAAGAAGCATCAAAGGACAGAAGATGGTACATCCGACTGCAGATGGAAGAGGCCATCGAAGAAATCCTGTCGAAAAAGAAATAGATCTAAATAATTTATTCTGATGAAATATTGGATAAAAAGTTAGAAATCACATCCTTCATCTTATATATTTCATTAATTCCCAGATGACCTAAATCTGACTGATATATAAATAACTGCGAATTTTTAATAGATTCAGAAAGAGGAATAGCATCTATATCTGGTGGGAAGAACTGATCACCTTCTATTCCTATAACCAGTGTTTCAGCTGTGATTTTAAATAATTCTTTCTGGATATCAAAAGAAATTGCAGCATTGTTTCTCCAGATCACGTCACAGGCGTCTCTCTGGCTTCCCTCAGTACCCTGCTCATCTAGAGCCTGTATCAACATTTTATTGGGTAATTCAATGTGGTAATATAAAGGGGAAAATGCGAAAAG